>NZ_JBKFPH010000002.1:0-269106 GCF_046567715.1 Salmonella sp. 741265116_PST
GCCCGTCAGGGCGAGGCCCATGGATGGGCCGAGTAATCCGTAGCCAACACATAAGCAACTTGATGTATGAAGAGTATAGACTGTTTAAAAATAAAACGTGTTGATGTTATGGAATAAAAATCATTCTCGGTTTAATTGCGGCAATAATTCGATGTGTTGATATTTTCAATGGTTATTAATGGTAGCGAAAGTAAATTTTCAGGTAACGAAGTTACGTTATTCCTTTTAAAAAGAGAAAAACCATTATTATTACCGTGAAAGGAGGAGCGAGTGGGAAGGATATTAGTTATTCTTTTATTCCTGTAGGAGGAATGATGAAAAAGTTGAAAGAAATGGCGGCTATTTTGCTTTTTACATTATTGGCGGCGGGGTTTTCCGCATCGGCTATGGCAGACGGCCAGGCGCCTGGAGGATTTCCAGCAGCTAAAATTAAGCCCGTTGGTGATCATGTACACTGGTGTACTATCGTTTCGCAAGGTGTTATGTATCTGCCGCCGTTTCCAGGCATGGGATGGCCGTGGTGTTCTTAATATTAACGCAAAGGCATAGCGCTAACGAATCAAGTTGTAACACAGGTCAGAGCAGCTTCATTCACGCTATACGCGAATAATGATGTCAGCCGCGAAGGGTGAACGTTAAGTTGCTAATAAACCCGCCCGACATATGAACGGGCGGGTTTATTTATACGTTTTGATTGGCGCTCTGTTTCTGAAACAATTCGCGGAATACCGGGTAAATATCCTCCTGATCGCGAATATGCTGCATGGCGAAGTTATCGAACGTTGCCTGCAGATGTTCATACTCGCGCCATAAGGTCTGGTGGGCGCGGCGGGTAATCTCGATATAGCTGTAATAGCGCACTACCGGCAGTAGCTTTTTCGCCAGAATCTCATAACACAGCGGTGAGTCGTCGGCCCAGTTATCACCGTCTGACGCTTGCGCCGCATAGATGTTCCACTGTCCCGGATCGTAGCGCTCTTTAACCACTTCATCCATGAGTTTAAGCGCGCTGGAAACAATCGTCCCCCCGGTCTCTTGTGAATAAAAGAACTCATGTTCATCCACTTCCTTCGCCTGGGTATGGTGGCGGATATAAACCACTTCGACGTTCTTATACGTTCGGCTTAAAAACAGATAGAGCAGAATGTAAAAACGCTTGGCCATATCTTTGGTTGCCTGGTCCATCGAACCCGAGACGTCCATCAGACAGAACATCACCGCCTGGCTGGAGGGCTCAGGCCGTTTTTCATAATTTTTATAGCGTAAATCAAAAGTGTCGATAAACGGCACCCGCTCGATTTTAGCCCGTAGTTCGGCAATCTCCCGACGTAACCGCTCCTCTTCAAGCAGTTGCGCTGGTTCGCTGTGGCTGATGGTCTCCAGTTCCGTTTCCAGCGCGTGCAGTTCGCGGCGTTTTCCTGCCGTCATTGCTGTACGGCGCGCCAGAGAGTTTTGTAGCGAACGTACCACGCTGATATTGGCCGGCACGCCGTTTGAGGTGAAACCGGCGCGGTGAGTTTTATACTCGTTAAGCTGGCGATGCTGGTTTTTTTTCAGATTAGGCAGCGCTAAATCTTCAAAGAGCAGATCCAGATACTCATCTTTTGAAATCTGAAAAACAAACTCATCCTGGCCTTCTCCGTCCTGGCTGGCCTGACCTTGACCGCTGCCGGAACCGCCGCCGCCACCGCCTTGCGGACGCTCAATGCGATCATTCTGGATAAAGTGATCGTTACCCGGATGGACGCGATGGCGCAGACCGCCGCGCCCCTGATGAAACATCGGTTCGCTAATATCATCGGTTGGAATAGAGACGGACTCTCCGCTGTCGACATCGGTCACAGAGCGTTTATTAATCGCTTCGGAAATCGACTGCTTAATTTGTGCTTTATAACGGCGCAAAAAGCGCTGGCGATTCACCGTGCTTTTATTTTTGCCGTTAAGACGTCGGTCTATGAACCAGGTCATATGCCCCCCGTACTGCCAACTGAGCGCCTGTTCTGTCAGTGCCGGATAGCGCTAACGCTTAGCCAGTCTACAGAACATTACTTTGTAGGCCCGGTAAGCGCAAGCGCCACCGGGCATTAACATCACGACGATTTACGCACGCGCAGGTACCACTCGCACAGCAAACGAACCTGCTTACGGGTATACCCTTTCTCCATCATCCGATCGACAAAGTCGTCATGCTTTTTCTGCTCGTCAGTCGATGTTTTGGCGTTAAAAGAAATGACCGGCAACAGCTCTTCAGTATTAGAGAACATTTTTTTCTCAATCACCGTGCGCAGCTTCTCGTAACTGGTCCAGTTTGGATTGCGGCCGCTATTGTTGGCTCTGGCGCGCAGGACAAAGTTGACGATCTCGTTACGGAAATCTTTCGGGTTACTGATACCCGCCGGCTTCTCAATTTTCTCCAGTTCTGAGTTCAGCGACTCGCGATCGAACAGTTGACCGGTATCCGGGTCGCGATACTCCTGATCCTGAATCCAGAAATCCGCATAAGTCACGTAACGATCAAAAATGTTTTGCCCGTACTCAGAATAAGATTCGAGATAGGCCGTCTGGATCTCCTTGCCGATAAATTCGGCGTATTTCGGGATCAGGTAGCCTTTCAGGAACTCCAGATAACGTTCAGCCTGCTCCTGCGGGAACTGCTCACGCTCGATTTGTTGTTCCAGAACGTAGAACAGATGTACCGGGTTTGCCGCCACTTCGGCATGGTCAAAGTTAAAGACGCGAGAGAGGATCTTAAAGGCGAATCGGGTGGAGAGACCATTCATCCCTTCGTCCACGCCCGCATAGTCGCGATACTCCTGGTACGATTTAGCTTTGGGGTCGGTATCTTTCAGGCTTTCACCGTCATAAACGCGCATTTTCGAGTAAATACTGGAATTTTCCGGCTCTTTCAGGCGGGAAAGAATCGAGAAGCGCGAAAGCGTTTCCAACGTGCCCGGCGCGCAGGGCGCATGAGTCAGCTCGCTATGATTAAGTAGTTTCTCGTAGATTTTGATCTCTTCGGAGATTCGCAGGCAATAAGGCACCTTCACAATATAGACACGGTCGAGGAACGCTTCGTTATTTTTATTGTTACGGAACGTCACCCATTCAGATTCGTTTGAGTGGGCAAGTATGATGCCATTAAAGGGCAGGGCGGAAATACCTTCTGTACCATTGTAGTTACCTTCCTGGGTTGCGGTCAGCAAGGGGTGCAGCACCTTAATAGGCGCTTTAAACATCTCGACGAACTCCATGATCCCCTGGTTAGCGCGGCACAGCGCGCCAGAGTAACCATACGCATCCGGATCGTTCTGGGCGTGATGTTCGAGTTTACGAATATCCACCTTGCCGACCAGCGCCGAAATATCCTGGTTGTTTTCATCGCCGGGTTCCGTTTTGGCGATGGCAATCTGCTCCAGAATGGAGGGCCAGACTTTCACCACGCGGAATTTAGTAATATCGCCGCCAAACTCATGCAGGCGTTTGGCCGCCCACGGGGACATAATCGTACCGAGATAGCGGCGCGGAATACCGTACTCTTTTTCCAGAATCTGCGCGTCTTCCTGCGGATTAAACAGGCATAACGGATGATCGTTGACCGGACTACGCTCGCCGTTGGCGCTTAAAACATAAATTGGCACGCGCTGCATTAGCGATTTCAGCCGTTCAGCGAGCGATGATTTGCCACCCCCCACAGGTCCCAGCAAATAGAGAATTTGCTTCTTCTCTTCCAGCCCTTGCGCCGCATGTTTCAGATAAGAGACAATCTGTTCAATCGCGTCTTCCATGCCGTAAAACTCTTCAAACGCAGGATAGCGAGCAATAACCCGGTTGGAGAAGAGTCGGGAAAGTCGGGGTTCCTGGGCAGTGTCGACCATATTAGGCTCGCCGATAGCCATTAATAGCCGCTCTGCCGCGTTGGCATAAGCACTGCGATCTTGCCGACAAATGGTAAGAAAATCCTGCAGTGTGAACTCTTCGTCCTTGGCAGCTTCGTAACGCTGGCGATAGTGATCGAATATATTCATGATATGCCATCCTTTCGTTTTTTCGCACATGTTAAGAGCCGTTCATATGAATAGTAGAGGCTCCCGGAAGAGGTAGACTGAACGCCGTCTCTGCTAAGGAAAAAAAAGCAACTCTCATGCCATTTTATTGGTCAGAAGATCAACGTGTCCGGTGATACACCTTCTTAACATTAAGCGTAGATGGCATTTGCAAAACTTGCCTGTACGCGTCAGTGGATTTCGATGACATATCAATAACTCATCAGGTAGAAAAGGCTGGTGGATATCAGAAAAAGCGTTCCCGGTCACATAACGATCATCAGCCGATCATCTGAAAATAATCTGTGATGGTGATATTAAACGGTTACATTGTGTAAAATAGTTGGGCTTACAGGTATTGGCGGTTACACTTTTGCCGCAGAACATTTGAATAAGGAATTATGGATTGTGACCAAACTTAAACTTCTGGCTCTTGGCGTGTTTATTGCAACGCCCGCCAGCGTCGCGCACGCTGAAAGCAACCTGACGTTGGGCGCAGGCGTTGGTGTGGTTGAACACCCTTATAAAGATTATGATAGTGATGTTTATCCGATACCGGTCATCGCTTATGAAAGCGAAAACTTCTGGTTCCGTGGTCTGGGCGGCGGGTACTACTTGTGGAATGACAATGCCGATAAGTTGTCAATCATAGCATACTGGTCCCCGATGTACTTCAAACCGGGCGACAGCGATGACCATCAGTTGCGTCGTCTGGACAGGCGTAAAAGTACTATGATGGCGGGCGTCTCTTACGCGCATCACACCCAATATGGGTTCTTGCGTACCTCACTGGCTGGGGATACGTTGGATAACAGTAACGGTATTGTCTGGGATCTGGCCTGGCTCTATCGGTATACCAATGGCGGGCTGACCGTAACGCCAGGTATCGGGGTTGAATGGAATAGCGAGAACCAGAACGATTACTATTACGGCGTATCACGTAAAGAATCTTCGCGTAGCGGCCTGCGCGGCTATAACCCGAACGATAGCTGGAACCCGTATCTTGAACTTAGCGCTAACTATAATTTCGCCGGTAACTGGAGCGTATATGGTACTGCGCGCTACACCCGCCTGTCGGATGAAATTACCGACAGCCCGATGGTGGATAAATCCTGGACCGGTATCCTTTCTACTGGCGTGACCTATAGATTCTGATTGATTGAATTTGCCGGAAAAACCACGACAAAGCCTGCGTTATGCAGGCTTTGTGCTGTCTGAAACGCGAACATGACGGCTTGCATAAATGCGCTGTTGACCGGGGATGGCGCAGCCTTACGTGATTTATACTTTGTTACATCAATTTAAAAAACTAGCCTTTTATATGAAAAATCCAGGTGATTACAACTGCGCTAACAATTAGCGTAATAATTGTTGCAATGCTGGCTGATATCGCCCTGTCACGTCCCGCTTATGCTATACCCATTCTTCACAGCGAGTAAGACGAATGAGCATAGTATTCAATACCGTAGCCAGGCCCGGCGGCAGTCTGTGTAACTTATCCTGCAAGTACTGTTTTTATCTTGATAAACCCCGGGGGCAGCGCGTCATGCCTGACGATGTGCTGGAGACGTATATCCGCCGGGTAATTGATGATACGCCATCCTCAGAGGTCTCGTTTTGCTGGCAGGGGGGAGAGCCGACGCTATGCGGTCTTTCTTTTTACCAAAAAGTGGTGCGCTTGCAGCAACGCTATGCCAACGGCAAAACTATCTACAACAGTCTGCAAACCAATGGCGTATTAATCAATGAAGAGTGGGCGGCATTCTTTGCGCAGTATCAGTTCCTGATGGGTATATCGATTGATGGGCCGCAAGTCGTTCATGATAATTACCGGAAAACGCCGTCAGGGCGGGCGTCTTTTTCCCGAGTCGTTAATGCTATCCGCCTTCTGCAGGCAAATGATGTCGAGTTCAACACGCTCACTGTCGTGAATGATGCGTCATGCCGTCATGGCAATGCTATTTATCATTTTTTGACGCAGGAACTGGAAAGTAAACACCTGCAATTTATTCCCATTGTTGAGCCGCTCGCGCAAAAAGCGCAGCGTTCTTTGACGTTATCTGACAATGAGGATTCGCCTTCGCTGATGCCCTTTTCCGTCACGCCTGAAGGGTGGGGCGCCTTTATGTGCGATGTTTTTGATCAATGGATACGTCACGATGTCGGACGCATATTCGTACAGCTTTTTGACAACTTACCTGGCGTCTGGATGGGGGAGCCCGCCACGCTTTGTACGATGCAGTCGACCTGCGGGCAAAGTTTGCTGGTGGAGCAGAATGGCGACGTGTTTAGCTGTGACCATTTTGTTTTTCCCGCCTATAAACTGGGCAATCTGCAGCAACACTCTTTAGAAGAAATGGCGGCCTCTCCTTTTCAGCAGCAGTTTGGCGCGGCTAAAGCAAACCTTTCCTCACGCTGCCAGAACTGTACGTGGCGCTTTGCCTGTCACGGCGGTTGTCCGAAACATCGAATTTGTATGGACGGCGGCGAACGGCAAAATTATCTCTGTAAAGGATATCTGGAGTTCTTTCAACATGTGACGCCCTATATGAATGTGATGCGTCAATTATTACTGAATCAGCGACCCGCCGCGCATATTACCCGCATCGTCGACATGATTGCGGATGACGTTCGTCAGTGACAAGAAAATCGCCCCCTTGCGCGGTATGATGCCGGACATTACCGTAGGGTCTAAGAGTCCTGTATTGTTTTACCGTCGAGTGACATTGAAAAGGAAATGAAATCAGTGAAAAACGTAACGTTTTGCGGGCAGGTGACGCTTCCTGCCATCGGACAGGGAACATGGTATATGGGCGAGCGCGCGGATCAACGTCAGCGCGAGGTTTCGGCGCTGCGCGCGGGGCTGGATTTGGGGTTACGCCTTATTGATACAGCGGAAATGTATGCCGACGGCGGGGCGGAAAAGGTCGTGGGCGAGGCGTTAGCAGGGCGACGCGATGAGGCATTTCTGGTGTCAAAAGTGTACCCGTGGAACGCTGGCGGCCAGAAGATAGTTGCCGCCTGTGAAGAAAGCCTGCGTCGTCTGAAAACAGATTATCTCGATCTCTATCTATTGCACTGGGCCGGAAGCTTTTCATTCGAAGAGACCGTTGAAGGTATGGAGCGGCTAATCGCGCAGGGGAAAATTCGCCGTTGGGGAGTCTCTAATCTTGATTATGACGATATGCAGGCGCTGTGGCGCATCCCTGGTGGACAGCAATGCGCGACAAATCAGGTGCTCTATCATCTGGCGTCACGCGGTATTGAGTATGATTTATTGCCGTGGTGTCAACAACAGCGAATGCCAGTGATGGCCTATAGCCCGTTGGCGCAGGCTGGCCGGTTACGTAGCGGTTTACTGAATCATCCGGTGGTGAATGAAATTGCGCAAGCGCATAACGCTACGGCGGCGCAAATCTTACTGACGTGGGTGATTGCGCATCCGGGCGTGATGGCGATCCCGAAAGCCGGAAGTACAGAACACGTGAAGCAAAATGCGGCGGCGCTTGAGATCGCCTTGTCAGCAAACGAACTTGCCTTACTGGACAACGCCTGGCCTGCGCCAAAAGGGAAAACCGCGTTGGATATGGTGTGACGCCGGATAAAATGCGTAAGCGCCGCCATCCGGCAAGTCATGCCTGATGGCGGCTGACGCCTTTCAGATCCTATAGCAACGCCGTTATCCATTCACTTTTAGCGTTTAGCGACGCAGATAGTCTGCGCCAGACGAGAGGGGTTTTCTTCTGTGGCTTGTTGCGGCGCAGTAGCGTAAACCGTTTCAACGCAGACAAACGTTTTATAGCCGTCATCCGGCATGTCGCCCATGCTGACGGACAACGCCGGGCCAGGGTTCCAGCCTACGACGTTAAGGTGATGGTGGTGGACCACATCAATCGTGCGGTTTAATGCCGCATCGTGGATCACGCTACATGCTTCAGGATTGAGGTAAACGCGATCGGTACGGTCCGGAAAGGTTTGTATACCGCCGGCCAGGACACCTTCTTTAGCGTCGTTAACTTTATCAATAAACCGATCGCCGAGTCCGCTGACCTTAACGTTGGCGATGTCGCCAACGTTAAAATAGCTGTGGAGCGCGGATGTGGTTGCAAACTCGCCATGCGCTTCCAGTTCAATTTCACAGGTTTTGCCCACTTTAAAACGTGCCAGCAGCGTGAAATCGTGCGGCCAGTATTTCCGGGTGGCTTCACTGCTTTGCAGCTCAAATGTCAGCATTACGCCATTATCATCTTCATTATGCGCTTTTAGCGCCCACGGTAGATTACGCGCAAAGCCGTGTGACGGCAGACCCTGTTGAGCCGCAGGTCCAAACCAGGGCCAGCAGATCGGTACGCCGCCGCGTAGCGCCACGCCGGTTTTGAAAGGCGTATTATTACTGAGCCACAATACCTCTTCCTCGCCAACGGGTTTCCAGGAGAGAAGGTGCGCGCCCTGTAATGCAAAAGAGGCTTTAACCTGCGGATGGTCAACGACGATCAGATCCAGGTCATCAAGCTGACGACGGGAAAGGACAGGGGTAAGCTGTTCGATAACCGGGAGGGCAAAAATTTTATTAATCATTACGCAATCCTCTTAACCCTAAATAATTCGAGTTGCATGACAAGGCGCTTGTGCCTTGACCAGTGCTTGCGCTGGCCCGTAGAGGCGAGGCCGCAGGCCGAGTAACGCGGCAAGTGACGACAAATTCATCGGGAACGAATTTGAACAACCGTAGGTAACCTTCGGCCAGGGACATGGACATCCCTGATTCATCCCGATAAGTTCGACTTCCGTCAGTGATTCGGGTGAGAAAGCATAGCCAACACACCTGCAACTTGAAGTATGACGGGTATATCTTTAAGCAAAAAAAAGAGCGACCTGAGTCGCTCTTACCAATGACTGTGTCATCTCAACTTATTTGGAGATGTGAGCAATCAGGTCCAGTACTTTGTTGGAGTAACCGGTTTCGTTATCGTACCAGGAGACCAGTTTCACGAAGTTGTCGTTCAGCGCGATGCCTGCTTTAGCATCGAACACGGAAGTGCATACTTCGCCGTTGAAATCGGTAGATACAACGTCGTCTTCGGTGTAACCCAGAACGCCTTTCATTTCGCCTTCGGCAGCAGCTTTAACAGCAGCTTTGATCTGCTCGTAGGTAGCCGCTTTTTCCAGACGAACGGTCAGGTCAACAACGGATACGTTCGGAGTAGGAACGCGGAACGCCATACCAGTCAGTTTGCCATTCAGTTCCGGCAGTACTTTACCTACCGCTTTAGCAGCGCCAGTAGAGGACGGGATGATGTTCTGAGATGCGCCGCGGCCGCCGCGCCAGTCTTTGTGAGACGGGCCGTCAACGGTTTTCTGGGTTGCGGTAGTCGCGTGAACAGTGGTCATCAGACCTTCGATGATGCCGAAGTTGTCGTTGATAACTTTAGCCAGCGGCGCCAGGCAGTTGGTGGTGCAGGAAGCGTTGGAAACGATGTCCTGGCCTTCGTATTTGTCAAAGTTAGCGCCTTTAACAAACATTGGGGTGTTGTCTTTAGACGGACCCGTCAGAACCACTTTTTTCGCGCCAGCGGTGATGTGTTTACGCGCGGTTTCGTCAGTCAGGAAGATACCGGTAGCTTCAGCCACTACGTCAACACCAACTTCGTCCCATTTCAGGTTAGCCGGATCGCGTTCAGCGGTAACACGGATTTTTTTACCGTTAACGATCAGATGACCGTCTTTCACTTCAACAGTACCGTCGAAACGGCCGTGAGTGGAGTCATATTTCAGCATGTATGCCATGTACTCTGCGTCTAACAGGTCGTTGATTGCAACGATCTCGATGTCAGAACGTTTCTGAGCAGCACGGAAAACAATGCGACCGATACGGCCAAAACCGTTGATACCTACTTTGATAGTCATATATTCCACCAGCTATTTGTTAGTGAATAAAAGGTTGCCTGTAAAATTACAAAAACCTTACGCAGCGTCAAGCGGAATCGTGTCAATCATTGCGACAAATCAATCCTCTGCACAACCTTTGCGCGGCTGATTCGCCTCACTCTTCCTTTCGGCTTGAAACCACATGGGGGCGCCGCCCCGAATTTTAAAGGGCAACCGAGATAATAATGTGACATCAGTCACGATTCGTGAGCCGCCATTTCGCAATGATCAAGTTTAGAACAAAAGTTGGTACTGAGGTGTTAATGTTTTGTTAGAATCGGTCAGGCAATGTGAGCACGTTTAAAGTGAGATGTGAGCAAATGGCTAACCAACCTTCAGCAGAAGAACTCAAGAAAAAATTGTCCGAAATGCAATTCTATGTGACGCAGGATCGTGGCACAGAACCGCCATTTACCGGACGCCTGCTACATAATAAACGCGATGGGGTTTATCACTGCCTGGTCTGTGATACGCCGCTTTTTCACTCCCACACCAAATACGATTCAGGCTGCGGCTGGCCTAGCTTTTACCAGCCTGTCAGCGAAGAGGCGATTCGTTACATAGACGATTTTTCTCATGGCATGCAGCGTGTCGAAATTCGTTGCGGTAACTGCGATGCGCATCTCGGACACGTTTTCCCGGATGGTCCGCAGCCAACCGGTGAGCGCTATTGCGTTAATTCGGCCTCGCTGGCCTTTTCTGACGAGAAAAACGGCGATCAAGTGAAAGGCTGAAAAAACGATTCAGCAAATTATTCCACAGGAGCGGACACATCATGAATCTTGATGAGATCATTAACAGCATGACGCCGGAAGTGTATCAACGTTTATCCACCGCCGTTGAGCTGGGTAAATGGCCGGATGGCGTGGCGTTGACGCCGGAACAGAAAGAAAACAGCCTGCAACTGGTGATGCTATGGCAGGCGCGGCACAATACCGAAGCGCAACATATGACGATCGATACTCACGGTCAGATGGTGATGAAAAGCAAGCAGCAGCTCAAAGCGGATTTCGGTATTACGTCAAAGCCGATTGCGACATTGAAAATGCAGTAACGGCAGCCGGATAAGAGGTAGTCGCCATCCAGCGGTTTCATTGCCAATGCGTTGTGCTTACCGGGCCTGCTCATTGCTGTCAGGCACAGGCCCGCCATATTTTTACCCATTAACGCTTAGAGCCTATCCCCCCAGGCGTTATTGGCGCAGCCAGTTTGGACACGGACAGCGCGCAAAAACCGGAGCGTACACGTAGTACGTGAGGATTTTGAGCACTGCCCAGGACCAAAATGGCAAGTAAAATAGCCCTAATGGGATAGGCTCTTAATGTCCAGCGAGTCCGCCAACTGTGTCGCTAACTGGTTATTGTCATCGGCGGCCTATTCCCAGAACATTGCGCCGGCCAGCTCGCGCTTTTTAATCTGGTCCGCTTTGATCGCCACGGGGTGCGGATTTTCATAAGAGAGGGCAAATAGTGCCTTCCCCAGGCAGACTTCACTGACAGCGGCGGCAGGCAAGGCGTTTGAGTCATACCGATTGGCGTTGAAATACTGTGTGCCATAGGGCCATGTCGTAAGTCATCAGATTGGTAAAGTCGAGCAACGGGGTTATAGCTTTCACGTCCAGCCAGCTTTCGGACTTTTCGCATTCGCGCCGACGGCGAGGGTGACCCGTTTTTGGGGCCCATTAGCTGACGAAGCGCTTTTAAATGCGACATTAACCGAATATTCCCAGTCAAGATCGATCCCATCAAAGCCATATTTGTCGACAATCTCCTGCGCCGATTTAATAAACACCGCACGGGCTTCTTTAACGATCCTCTTTGGCATTTAAAACAGAAACACGCCACAGAATGGAGTGGCGAAAAAATAACCGCAGCAGATTAGCATCTTCATCCATGGAAACCTGCGCAGGCGTTCACGCCGTCTTTCGCGATACGGCTTCCATCTTTTTGGTTTTATCGCCGTTTGTTTCGTTGAGTTTGTGATCTTGGTTGGCAAATACAGATCATTATCTGTGTTTTAAAGATTTATCGTTGACCTTAAAGATTTTATGGTTAAGTATGATGAGCATTGATGCACACCAAACACAAAGGAAGATGCAATGAAAGCACTGGCGAGATTTGGCAAGGCCTTTGGCGGCTACAAAATGATTGATGTCCCGGAGCCGGTATGCGGTCCGGAAGACGTGATTATCGAAATCAAAGCGGCGGCGATCTGCGGCGCGGATATGAAGCACTATAACGTTGACAGCGGGTCCGACGAATTTAACTCCGTTCGCGGTCATGAATTCGCCGGGCGTATCGCGCGGGTGGGCGAAAAAGTGAAAGACTGGAAAGTCGGCCAGCGCGTGGTTTCTGACAACAGCGGACACGTTTGCGGCGTTTGTCCTGCCTGTGAACAAGGTGATTTTCTGTGTTGTACAGAAAAAGTGAATCTGGGTCTGGATAACAACACCTGGGGCGGTGGATTCTCCAAATACTGCCTGGTTCCGGGAGAAATCCTGAAAATCCATCGCCATGCCCTGTGGGAGATCCCGGAAGGCGTGGATTACGAGGAAGCCGCAGTACTGGACCCTATCTGCAACGCCTATAAATCAATCGCCCAGCAATCCAAATTTTTACCCGGCCAGGACGTAGTAGTCATCGGCACCGGTCCGTTAGGCCTGTTTTCGGTCCAAATGGCCCGCATTATGGGGGCGGTAAATATCGTGGTGGTTGGCCTGGATGAGGATGTTCCTGTCCGTTTCCCTGTGGCCAAAGAACTCGGCGCGACGGCGTTTGTTAACGGCTCCACGGAAGATGTCGTCGCACGCTGCCGGGAGATTTGCGGCAAAGACAACCTCGGTCTGGTGATCGAATGCTCCGGTGCCAACATTGCGCTTAAACAGGCCATCGACATGTTGCGGCCAAATGGTGAAGTGGTTCGCGTCGGTATGGGATTTAAGCCGCTCGATTTCTCCATCAACGACATTACCGCGTGGAACAAAAGCATCATTGGGCATATGGCCTATGACTCTACATCCTGGCGCAATGCGATTCGCCTGCTTGCCAGCGGCGCTATCAAAGTAAAACCAATGATCACCCATCGTATCGGTCTTTCTCAGTGGCGCAAAGGCTTTGACGCAATGGTCGATAAGACAGCCATTAAAGTGATCATGACCTACGACTTTGATGAATAACCCTTCTGCTAAAGGAACGTTATCGCATGGAACAGATAACAAAACCGCACTGCGGCGCCCGGCTGGATCGCCTGCCGGATTGCCGCTGGCATTCATCAATGTTTGCCGTCGTCGCCTTTGGTCTGCTTGTTTGCTGGAGTAATGCCGTCGGCGGATTAATTCTTGCCCAGCTCAAGGAGTTAGGCTGGACCGATAATTCCACGACAGCCACCTTCTCCGCCATTACCACAGCGGGGATGTTTCTCGGCGCGCTGGTGGGCGGCATTATCGGCGATAAAACCGGGCGCAGGAACGCCTTTATTCTTTATGAGGCAATCCATATCGCCGCGATGGTGGTTGGCGCATTCTCACCGAATATGAGCTTTCTGATTGCCTGTCGTTTTGTGATGGGCGTGGGATTAGGGGCACTACTGGTCACGTTGTTCGCCGGATTTACCGAGTATATGCCCGGCAGAAATCGCGGCACCTGGTCGAGTCGTGTTTCGTTTATTGGCAACTGGTCATATCCATTGTGTTCCCTGATTGCAATGGGGCTGACGCCGCTAATTAGCGCGGAATGGAACTGGCGCGTGCAGTTACTGATCCCGGCTGTGCTGTCGCTGATTGCTACCGCGCTTGCCTGGCGATACTTCCCTGAATCTCCCCGCTGGCTGGAATCTCGCGGGCGTTATCAGGAAGCCGAAAAGGTTATGCAGGCCATTGAAGCAGGCATCGAACGTCAGACAGGAAAACCGCTGCCGCCGGTTGTTATTGAAAACAGCGGCAAGCCGCCGCGTTCCGTACCGTATTCAGCGTTGCTCACTGGCGTATTACTGAAACGCGTTATTTTGGGTTCCTGCGTGCTGATTGCCATGAACGTTGTGCAATACACGTTAATTAACTGGCTGCCCACCATCTTTATGACGCAGGGCATCAACCTCAAAGATTCGATCGTTTTAAATACCATGAGTATGTTCGGCGCACCGTTTGGCATATTTATCGCCATGCTGGTAATGGATAAAATTCCGCGCAAAACCATGGGTGTCGGTTTATTAATTCTGATTGCCGTGCTGGGATATATTTATTCGCTGCAAACCAGCATGTTGCTTATCACCTTAATCGGCTTTTTCCTGATTACCTTTGTCTATATGTATGTCTGTTATGCCTCGGCGGTCTATGTGCCGGAGATCTGGCCAACAGAAGCGAAACTTCGCGGTTCCGGCCTGGCGAACGCTGTCGGCAGAATCAGCGGTATCGCTGCCCCCTATGCGGTGGCGGTATTACTCAACGGTTATGGCGTGACGGGCGTTTTCGTCCTGCTGGGCGCTGTCTCGATTATCGTCGCCGTCGCAATAGCGACTATCGGAATTGAGACCAGGGGTGTTTCGGTCGAAAGTCTGGGCATTGATAAGGTCACGAGTAAATAAAGGAATAAAAATGAAAAATTCAAAAGCGATATTAAAAACGCCAGGCACCATGACAATTATGGCGGCTGATATTCCAGTACCAAAAGAAAACGAAGTATTGATCAAAGTTGAATATGTTGGTATTTGCGGTTCAGATGTTCACGGTTTTGAATCCGGGCCATTCATTCCGCCGAAGGATCCAAATCAGGAAATTGGTCTCGGTCATGAGTGTGCCGGAACGGTCATTGCGGTCGGCAATCGGGTAAGCAAATTTAAGCCAGGCGATCGGGTTAATATCGAGCCGGGCGTGCCGTGCGGCCACTGCCGCTATTGTCTGGAAGGAAAATACAATATTTGTCCGGATGTTGATTTTATGGCGACGCAGCCGAATTATCGCGGGGCCTTAACGCACTATCTGTGCCATCCGGAAAGTTTTACGTACAAGCTTCCGGACAATATGGACACTATGGAAGGTGCGCTGGTGGAACCCGCTGCTGTTGGAATGCATGCGGCAATGCTGGCGGATGTTAAACCGGGTAAGAAAATCGTCATTCTCGGCGCGGGCTGCATTGGTTTAATGACCCTGCAAGCGTGTAAGTGTCTGGGGGCGACCAATATCGCGGTAGTGGATGTACTGGAAAAACGGCTGGCAATGGCTGAACGACTGGGAGCGACAACCGTTATCAATGGGGCGAAAGACGATACTGTCACGCGCTGCCAGCAGTTCACCGACGATATGGGCGCCGATATTGTGTTTGAAACCGCCGGTTCCGCCGTCACAACTCAGCAAGCGCCGTATCTGGTCATGCGCGGCGGGAAGATCATGATTGTCGGCACTGTCGCAGGAGATTCAGCGATTAATTTCCTCAAAATTAACCGTGAAGCCTCCATCCAGACGGTATTCCGCTATGCCAACCGCTATCCGGTGACTATTGATGCCATCTCCTCCGGGCGTTTCGATGTGAAATCAATGGTGACGCATATTTACGATTACAAAGACGTACAACGTGCATTTGAAGAGTCGGTGAATAACAAACGCGACATTATTAAAGGCGTTATTAAAGTTTGCGATTAATAAAAAACGGGAGAAACAGCGATGTTGGCAGATATAAAATATTGGGAAAATGATGCACAAAATAAACATTACGCGATTGCGCACTTTAACGTGTGGAATGCGGAAATGTTGATGGGAGTGATTGATGCGGCGGAAGAGGCAAATTCGCCGGTTATTATCTCCTTTGGTACCGGATTTGTGGGCAATACTTCATTTGAAGACTTCTCTCATATGATGGTTTCCATGGCTAAAAAAGCCTCTGTGCCGGTAATTACCCACTGGGATCATGGACGTAGCATGGACATTATCCATAATGCCTGGGCGCACGGCATGAACTCGCTGATGCGTGACGCTTCATCCTTTGACTTTGAAGAAAATATTCGCCTGACCAAAGAAGCCGTTGATTTCTTTCATCCGCTGGGTATTCCGGTAGAGGCGGAGTTAGGGCACGTAGGGAACGAAACGGTGTATGAAGAGGCGTTGGCAGGGTATCACTATACCGACCCGGATCAGGCGGCGGAATTTGTAGCGCGTACCGGTTGTGACTCGCTGGCGGTCGCCATCGGCAACCAGCATGGCGTGTACACCTCTGAACCAAAACTGAATTTTGAGGTCGTGGAGCGCGTGCGCCAGGCAGTTTCCGTACCGCTAGTGTTACACGGCGCTTCCGGCATTAGCGACGCGGATATCAAAAAAGCCATTTCGCTGGGCATCTCGAAAATCAATATCCACACCGAACTGTGTCAGGCCGCGATGGTAGCGGTAAAAGAGAATCAGGATCAGCCGTTCCTGCATCTGGAACGCGAAGTACGCAAAGCGGTAAAAGCCCGCGCGCTGGAAAAAATCAAACTGTTTGGTTCAGATGGTAAAGCGGAATGATGATATGGACGAAATCGAAGTTCTTTGCATAGGGGCGGCCATTGTCGACATTCCTTTGCAACCGGTTAGTAAAAATATCTTTGATGTCGATTCGTATCCATTAGAACGAATTGCCATGACCACAGGGGGAGATGCGATTAATGAAGCCACGATTATTTCGCGTCTCGGGCATCGCACTGCGCTAATGAGTCGCGTTGGCGACGATGCGGCAGGATATTTTATTCTCGACCACTGTCGGAAGGAGAATATCGATATTCAGAGCCTGAAGCAGGATGCTGATATTGATACCTCAATTAATGTTGGGCTGGTGACTGATGATGGTGAGCGCACCTTTGTCACTAACCGTAACGGCAGCCTGTGGAAGCTAAATATTAACGATGTCGATTTTGACCGTTTTTCTCAGGTCAGGCTGTTATCACTGGCAAGTATCTTTAACAGCCCGCTGCTGGATGGCAAAGCATTAACGGCTATTTTTACGCAGGCGAAAGCGCATCAACTGGTTATCTGCGCTGACATGATCAAACCGCGGCTGAATGAAACTCTGGACGATATTCGCGAAGCGCTAAATTTTGTCGATTATCTGTTTCCTAATATTGATGAAGCCAAAAAACTGACCGGGAAAGAGACGCTGGATGATATTGCCGATTGTTTTTTGCAATGTGGCGTAAAAACGGTGGTGATTAAAACTGGCAAGAAAGGCTGCTTTATCAAACGTGCCGATATAAAAATGGAGGTGCCTGCGGTGTCAGGCATTACCGCCATCGACACTATTGGCGCTGGCGATAATTTTGCATCGGGATTTATCGCCGCGCTGCTGGAGGGAAAAACGCTGCGTGAATGCGCACGGTTCGCCAATGCGACGGCCGCGATATCGGTACTCAGCGTGGGCGCCACAACGGGCGTGAAAAACAGAATGCTAGTGGAACAACTCCTGAATGAATACGAAGGGTAATAGCGGCAGATGAAAATGATACCTTTAGGTAATACAGATATAGCGCTTTCCCGTATGGGACTCGGCACCTGGGCTATCGGCGGCGGCCCGGCATGGAATGGCAACCTCGATATGCAGGTCTGCATCGATACTATCGTTGAGGCGCACCGTTGCGGTATTAACCTGATTGATACGGCGCCGGGCTATAACTTTGGCAATAGCGAAGTGATTGTCGGCCAGGCGCTGAAGAAATTACCGCATGACGAGATGGTGGTGGAGACCAAATGCGGGATCGTCTGGGGGCGGGAAGGGAGTCTGTTCAATAAAGTCGGCGATCGCCAGCTTTATAAAAATCTTTCTCCGGACTCTATTCGTAAAGAAGTCGATGCCAGTCTCCAGCGACTAGGGATTGATTATATCGATATCTATATGACCCACTGGCAGTCGGTACCGCCGTTTTTTACGCCGATTGCAGAAACCGTTGGCGTGCTCAATGAGCTGAAAGCAGCGGGGAAAATCCGTTCTATCGGGGCGGCGAATGTAGATGTCAGCCATATCCGCGAATACCTTAAACATGGCGAGCTGGACATCATACAGGCGAAATACAGCATTCTTGACCGGGCGCTGGAAACGGAGCTGCTGCCGCTATGCCGCGAGCACGGCATCGTGGTACAGGTTTATTCGCCACTGGAGCAGGGATTGTTAACTGGCACCATTACCCGTGACTATGTTCCCGGCGGGGCGCGAGCGAATAAACTCTGGTTCCAGCGTGAGAATATGTTGCGGGTTATTGATATGCTGGAGCAGTGGCAGCCATTGTGCGACAAATACCATTGCGCCGTCCCGACGCTGGCGCTGGCGTGGATATTGCGACAAAGCGAACTGATTTCGATACTGAGCGGCGCCACGTCGCCGGAGCAGGTACGAGAGAATATCGCTGCGCTGTCCATCACCTTAACGGATGACGATGCGTTATTGATGAGACAAATGGCGGAAGCGCTGGACAATCCATAAGCAATACATTACACCTCTTTTTTGGCGAAATGCAGATAAAATCTGTTATTCAAACGGCTTATTTTGAAAGTAAACATAGTCTGTGAGATACTCAACGTTTATCATGACGTCGAAAACAGAGGTGTAATCGTGGCGGCGAAAGACAGGATTCAGGCGATCAAACAGATGGTCGCTAATGATAAAAAAGTAACAGTCTCTAACTTGAGTTCAATTTTTCAGGTAACCGAAGAGACAATTCGACGCGATCTGGAAAAACTCGAAGATGAAGGCTTTTTGACTCGAACTTATGGCGGTGCGGTATTAAATTCGGCAGTGCTGGCTGACAATATCCATTTTTATAAGCGTGCAAAATCGTTCTATGAAGAGAAGCAAATTATAGCCCGTAATACGCTTCCGTTTATTAAAAACAAAACAACGATGGCCGCCGATTCCAGCAGTACGGTAATGGAATTGCTAAAACTTCTGAAAGACCGAAATGATCTTACTTTGTTAACTAATTCAGCGGAAGCTTTCCATGAACTGGCGCAATCGGACATTAATCTTGTTTCTACGGGCGGCGAGTTAAATAAAAATACGCTATCGCTGCAGGGGCGTATCACTAAAGAAATAATCAGCCGTTATCATGTTGATATTATGGTGATGAGTTGTAAAGGGCTGGATATGGCGAGCGGGGCGCTTGATTCTAACGAGGCGGAGGCTGAAATCAAAAAAACGATGATTCGCCAGGCCACAGAGGTGGCGTTATTGGTGGACCAGTCAAAATTTGATCGTAAAGCGTTCGTGCGGTTGGTCGATTTTAGTCATATCCATTACCTGATAACGAATAAAACGCCAGGTGATGAATGGGTCGCATTTTGCGACAAAAATAATATCCAGCTTGTCTATTAATCGATAGATTACCCTTGCCTGGATTGTTTTCGCCTGGACTATGCCAAAAAAAACGGCAGATGATAGCAAGTGCGGCAAATACCCTTTGCCGCGAGACAATAATTTATTATTTTGCTGCGTTAGAGGCCATCCAGATGGAAGACAATGATCATATCGGTGCCAGACTAGACCGCTTACCTTTATCTCGGTTTCATTTTCGTATTTTTGGAATAATTAGTTTTGGCCTGCTATTAACGGGGTTTTTGAGTTACTCAGGGAATGTGGTTCTGGCCAAATTGATAAACAATGGCTGGTCGAATAATTATCTTAATGCCGCGTTCACATCGGCACTGATGCTTGGCTATTTTATTGGTTCGCTTACCGGCGGTTTTATTGGGGATTACCTGGGGCGTCGAAAAGCGTTTCGCATTAATTTGTTGCTTGTGGGTATCTCCGCAACGGCTGCCGCATTTGTTCCCGATATGTACTGGCTGATTTTCTTTCGTTGTCTGATGGGGACAGGCATGGGGGCATTGATTATGGTTGGATATGCTTCTTTTACCGAGTTTATCCCTCCCGTTGTACGAGGAAAATGGTCCGCGCGCCTCTCTTTTGTAGGGAACTGGTCACCGATGCTGTCTGCGGGAATTGGCGTAGTGGTCATTGCGTTTTTAAGCTGGCGGATGATGTTTCTTCTTGGTGGGATCGGGATGTTGCTGGCGTGGTCTCTTTCAGGAAAGTACTTTATCGAATCGCCCAGGTGGTTAGCAGGTAAAGGGCGGCAACGCGAGGCTGAACAGCAGCTTCTCATGATTGAATCGCAAATAGAAAAAGAAAAAAGTATTATTTTGCCGCCGCATCAGGAAAGCAATAAATCCATGGAGTCGCGCTTTGAAAACGGTACATTCTGGCTACTATTCAAAGGACAAATGCTGCGGCGCACGTTAGTGGCGATCACGGTATTGATTGCGATGAACATTTCGCTTTATACCATTACGGTATGGATCCCGACAATTTTTGTGAATTCAGGAATTGATGTTACAAAGTCCATTTTCATGACCGCCATCATTATGATTGGCGCGCCGGTGGGCATATTTATCGCCGCGCTCATTATTGATCATTTCCCCAGACGGTTATTTGGTTCGCTGTTGCTTATCGTTATTGCGGTAGTAGGATATTTTTACTCAATACAGACTGAGGAATGGGCCATTCTGGTTTATGGACTAGTCATGATTTCCTTTCTGTATATGTACGTCTGCTTTGCCTCAGCGGTTTACGTTCCCGAATTATGGCCTACGCACCTTAGACTACGTGGATCGGGTTTTGTGAATGCGGTAGGGCGGATTGTCGCTGTCTTTACCCCCTACGGCGTGGCGGTTTTATTGACCCGCTATGGATCTGTCACCGTTTTTGTTGTGCTGGGTATGCTGCTGGCGGCGTGCGCGCTGATATTATTTTGTTTTGGCATTGAAACGAGAAGAGTTTCGTTAGAAGCGCTCTCCAGCCTGCGTTGAGCTTTGCCAGGTAGCGATGCTGGCGTGACGTATCCGGCCTCAAAGATCTATGCAATGGTCTCATCGTTGCGTGATGTATTGACCGGATACGATACCTGCTCCGCTACCTGGCGACAGCCTGGCCCTGCGTCTCTTCCCAGTCTGCCAGCGTATACAGCGTCGCGCCTGCCTCCGCCATCTCCATAAACGCGTGTGCGCTATCCTGCGGGTGAATATTCACGCCGCGACAGCCATCGGTGATAACGTTAACGGCATAGCCCAACTCTAGCGCATCCAGCACCGTAAATTTTACGCAGTAATCGGTCGCCAACCCCATCACGATAAGCTCGGTAACGTCATGCTCGCGAAGCCAGGTATCAAGGGTAGTTTTCTGCCGATGTTCGTTGTCAAAAAACGCGCTGTAGCTATCAATCAGCGGGTTTTCACCCTTATAGATGCAGGCGTCAATCGCATGTTGGTTAAGCAGGGGATGTAACGCCGCGCCGTCGGTATGTTGAACGCAGTGATCCGGCCAGAGCGTTTGCGGCAGCCCGTCCAGCTTTCCCTGACTATAGGGTTCCGCCTGATGCTGGCTGGCGAAGCTGCCATGCTGCGCGGGATGCCAGTCCTGGCTGGCCAGCACCGGAATCTGCCGGGGCTGGCACCAGTCAATAAGAGCGTTGGCGATGTCGATGGTGCTGTCGCCTTCCGCTACAGCCAGCGCGCCGCCGGCGCAAAAGTCATTTTGCAAGTCTACCAGTAATAAGGCCCGGTTTGTCATTATCTTCTCCTTGTCGTCGGGATTTTTTAATCATCCGGCGTCAATTCACCACGCAAGTTTTGCGCCATCGCGCTACGAATCGCCTGAGTGTCCAGACCCTGGCTTAACAAATAATGCAGTTTGGTTAAGGTGGCTTCGACGGTCATATCGGCACCGCCAATCACGCCAGCGTGCGCCAGCGCATTACCGGTAGCGTACCCGCCCATATTGACTCGCCCTGACATGCATTGCGTCAGGTTAACCACCACGATGCCGCGCGAACTGGCCTCTTTCAGCTCCTGTAAAAACGCTTTATTTTGCGGCGCGTTGCCTACGCCATAAGAGCGCAGAATCAGCGCTTTTACCGGCTGACGCAGAAAGTTACGTACTACCTCGGCGGAAATCCCCGGATAAATCGTCACTACGCCTATCGGCTGCGGCGTAATAGGGTGAACGATTAATTCACCAGAACCGTAGGGCGCGGGAGGCGTATTTAAACGGCGAATGTGAATTCCTGCTTCCAGCAAGGGCGGCAGATTAGGAGAGGCAAAAGCGTCAAAACCATCCGCATGGGCTTTGGTCGTGCGATTGCCGCGGAACAGACGATTATTAAAAAACAGCGTTACTTCATTAACAGGATAGTTGGCGGCGACATAAAGCGCATTCAGCAAATTAATTTGCCCGTCGGAGCGCAGCTCAGCCAGCGGAATTTGTGACCCTGTCACAATAACCGGTTTACCCAGATTTTCCAGCATGAAAGAGAGCGCCGATGCGGTAAACGCCATCGTGTCGGTGCCGTGCAGAATAACAAAACCGTCATACTCATCGTAGTGCGCTTTGATATCTGCAGCGATATGCTGCCAGTCTTCCGGCGTCATATCTGATGAATCCATCAGCGGGGCATATTCATGGATGGTAAAATCCGGCATCTCCGGGCGGTGGAATTCTGGCATCAGCGCCAGCTGGCGCTGAAGGTGCCCGGACACCGGGATATACCCTTTATCTGAGCGCTGCATACCGATAGTACCGCCGGTATAGGCAACGTAAATTGATTTCTTTTGCATGATAATGTTCAGTCGTGTCGCGAAGGACGTATTAATGATTATCGGATGGCGGCTATGGGCAGACGCCGCCATCCGGTATGGCTATTGATGAAGCATTAGCGAACGTTCGCGCAAGTCAAACAGAACGCATAACGGTTTTGCGGATCGTTAAATGCCGCCAGTTTATCCCCCTCGGCCTTCACCGTGTTGGCGGCGGAAACGAGCGGCGCCGGGAGCATCGCCTGAATGGCCTCCGGCAGCATGGCGCGTACAGATCCGGTCATACTGTCCATGACCATATCAAGGACCGTCGGCTCGTCCTGATAGTAATCAAGATGCCACTGTTTCAGTTTCGCCAGCTCCGCCGCTTTGGCGACAGCGTCGTCAAAGTCGCCGAGACTGTCCACCAGACCATTGGCTTTCGCGTCTTCTCCGGTCCAGACATGGCCTTGTGCGATTTTATCAATTTGCTCCGGCGTACGCTTACGCGCGTCTGCCACCAGCGTGATAAAGCGTTTGTAGCCGTACTCAATACTGAGTTGCATCATCTGCTGCACTTCCGGTGACAGTGCTTTGGTCATCGAAATATCCGCCAGCGGCGAGGTGGAAACGCCGTCGCTGTGTACGCCAATCGACGACAGGCTGTTTTCTACCGTATTGATGACGCCGAAGATGCCAATTGAACCCGTCAGCGTGCTGGGGCTGGCCACGATATAGTTTGCCGGCGTAGAGATCCAGTAACCGCCGGAGGCCGCCATACCGCCCATTGAGACCACCACCGGTTTGCCAGCCGCTCTTGCCGCCGCCAGTTCGGCGCGGATAACTTCGGAGGCGTTGACGCTACCGCCTGGACTATTGACGCGCAGCACAATCGCTTTCACTTTAGGATCAAGGCGTGCGTCGCGGATCTGCGATGCCGTAGTGTCGCCGCCGACATTCCCTGGCGTTTCTTCGCCATCCATAATCGCGCCATTGGCGAAAATAACCGCAATAGTACCGCCGGTATCCGCAGGCGTTTTCAGCGAATAATCGTAATAGCTGATCGCGCGATAGTTATTTTCGGTTTTGCTCCAGCCAAACTGCTTCGTCAGCGCTTTTTCAACATCTGCGCTGGAGGCGAGGGCGTCCACCAGTTTATGGTCGAGCGCATATTTGGCGGTGTCGCCGCCCACGCTGGTTAACCCGTCGATAATAGCCTGCGCGCCGGGGAAGAGTTGTTGCGGCGAAATCTGGCGATTGGCAGAAACGGTATGCAGGTAGTTCTGCCACAGTTCGCCTATCCAGCGGCTGTCGGCCTCGCGGGCGGCGGGCGACATATCGTCGCGGATAAACGGCTCGACGGCGGATTTATAGGTGCCGACCCGGAAAACGTGGGTAGAGACTTTCAGTTTATCCAGCAGCGTTTTGTAGTACAGGCCATTCGTAGCGAAGCCGTGAAGATCTACCTGACCCTGTGGGGAAAGCCAAATTTTATTGGCGAAACTGGCGAGGTAATACTGACCCTGGCTGTAGTTTTCACCCACGGCGAAAACCGGTTTGCCGCTATCGCGGAATTCGCGCAGCGCTTTACCGATATAGCGCATTGACGGCTGATCGGCACCGGTGAAGTTTTTCAGATCCAGAACGATACCCGTGATGTTACGGTCATCTTTCGCCTGACGAATAGCGTTGACGATGTCAAACAGGGAGTTTTCCTGCAGACGGTCGGAGCTGGCGCCAAATAACTGGCGTCCCAGCGCGCCCAGACGGTGATTGGTGGAGGGTTTATCCACAATGACGCCGGAAATATCCAGCAGCAAAGCGCCGCGCGCCGTTTGCTCACTGTTGCTGCCGTTACCGATCTGCATCCAGATCCCAACGCCCACCAGAACCAAAAAAATAAAGAACAGGTTGAGTACCATTTCACGGACGAGGTTCAACACTCGCCACGTCCATTTAAAAAATCCGGCAATAAATCGCCACAGGGTTCGCATGTATTCTCCCTATCTGAGTAACAACGCTTGTACCTTGGTGAGGATAAAGCATTAAGATGTGGCTATCGTAATGACCCATCAGGCAGTTGTCAGCAGGAATCACTGCCTGCGCTGTAACAAAATCCGCTCCCGTGTTAATTTTGTGAATAAATATCATTGCTGGAGTTAATCAAATGGATGCACTAGAACTGCTGGTCAACCGTCGTAGCGCCTCTCGTCTCGCAGAACCGGCGCCTGTCGGAGAGCAATTACAGAACATTCTGCGGGCGGGAATGCGTGTTCCCGATCATAAATCTCTACAGCCGTGGCGTTTTTTTGTGATTGAAGGAGAGGGGCGCGACCGCTTCAGCGCCGTGCTTGAACAAGGCGCTGTCGCTGCCGGGGGCGATGAGAAAGCGATCGAAAAAGCGCGTAATGCACCGTTTCGCGCACCGCTGATCATTACCGTGGTGGCGAAATGCGAAGAAAACCATAAGGTTCCCGTGTGGGAACAGGAGATGTCTGCCGGATGCGCGGTGATGGCGATGCAAATGGCGGCGATTGCGCAAGGGTTTAATGGTATCTGGCGTAGCGGTGCATTAACGGAGAGCGCTATCGTGCGGGAAGCCTTTGAGTGCCGCCCGCAGGATAAAATTGTTGGTTTTCTCTATCTCGGCACGCCGCAGCTCAAAGCGTCAACGACGATCAGTACCCCCGACCCCACGCCGTTTATGCGTTATTTCTGACGCTGAGGGATAAAACTGTCTGGATTCTGAGCAAAGGCGCGGTAATTCAGACAGTGATACTTACCACATCAGGGAATGAGCGCTACCATAGCGCGAATGCAATGACAGGAGATGTCCATGAGCGAGCAAGCCATTCGTTTAACGCAATACAGCCACGGCGCTGGTTGCGGTTGTAAAATTTCCCCTAAAGTGCTGGAGACTATCCTGCATAGCGAGCAGGCGAAGTTCGTCGACCCGAATCTGCTGGTGGGTAATGAAACCCGCGATGATGCGGCGGTTTACGATCTGGGTAATGGCACCAGTATTATCAGCACCACCGACTTCTTTATGCCGATAGTCGACAACCCGTTTGATTTTGGCCGCATTGCGGCAACAAACGCCATCAGCGATATTTTTGCGATGGGCGGCAAACCGATTATGGCGATCGCGATCCTTGGCTGGCCGATTAATACCCTGTCGCCCGATATTGCGCGTGAAGTGACCGAGGGGGGGCGCTTTGCCTGCCGTCAGGCCGGTATCGCGCTGGCGGGCGGACACTCGATTGACGCCCCGGAGCCGATCTTTGGTCTCGCGGTCACAGGCGTGGTGCCGACCGAACGGGTGAAGAAAAACAGTACCGCGCAGGCGGGATGCAAACTCTTTCTGACCAAACCGTTGGGGATTGGCGTGTTGACCACCGCCGAGAAAAAATCGCTGCTTAAACCTGAACATCAGGGGCTGGCGACGGAAGTCATGTGTCGGATGAACATTGCTGGCGCGGCGTTTGCCAATATCGACGGCGTAAAAGCCATGACTGACGTTACCGGTTTTGGCCTGCTGGGGCACCTGAGCGAGATGTGCCAGGGCGCAGGCGTGCAGGCGCTGCTTTGCTATCAGGACATCCCTAAACTGCCGGGCGTGGAAGAGTATATTGCCCTGGGCGCCGTACCGGGCGGCACAGAGCGCAACTTCGCCAGCTATGGTCATCTGATGGGCGACATGTCGCGTGAAGTTCGTAGCCTGCTGTGCGATCCGCAAACGTCAGGCGGTCTGTTGTTGGCGGTAACGCCGGACGCCGAAGACGATGTTAAAGCCACTGCGGCGGAATTTGGTATCGATCTGACCGCGATTGGTGAACTGGTCGAGGCCCGCGGCGGTCGCGCTATGGTTGAGATTCGTTAACCTGATGCGGTTGTTTATTGCCGAAAAACCGAGTCTGGGGCGCGCCATTGCGGATGTGCTGCCAAAACCGCACCGTAAAGGCGATGGTTTTATTGAGTGCGGAAACGGGCAGGTCGTCACCTGGTGTATTGGTCATTTGCTGGAACAGGCGCAGCCGGATGCGTATGACAGCCGTTATGCGCGCTGGAATCTGGCTGACCTGCCTATCGTGCCGGAAAAATGGCAGCTTCAGCCTCGTCCTTCCGTCACCAAACAGCTCAATGTGATTAAGCGCTTTTTGCATCAAGCCGGTGAAATTATTCACGCCGGCGACCCGGATCGCGAAGGGCAGCTTCTGGTTGATGAAGTGCTGGATTATCTCCAGCTTCCTGCCGAAAAGCGCCAGCAGGTGCGGCGTTGTCTGATAAACGACCTTAACCCGCAGGCGGTCGAGCGTGCTATCGACAGGCTGCGAGCGAACAGCGACTTCGTGCCGCTGTGCGTCTCCGCGCTGGCGCGAGCGCGAGCGGACTGGCTGTATGGCATTAATATGACCCGCGCTTACACGATCCTGGGCCGGAATGCCGGCTATCAGGGCGTGTTATCCGTGGGACGCGTGCAGACGCCGGTACTGGGGCTGGTGGTGCGGCGAGACGAAGAGATTGAGAACTTCGTCGCCAAAGACTTCTTTGAAGTGAAGGCGCACATCGTTACGCCTGCCGACGAGCGTTTTACCGCTATCTGGCAGCCGAGCGAGGCGTGCGAACCTTATCAGGATGAAGAGGGGCGCTTGCTTCATCGTCCGCTGGCGGAGCATGTAGTGAACCGAATCAACGGTCAGCCCGCGCTGGTAACCAGTTATAATGATAAACGGGAATCAGAATCCGCGCCGCTGCCGTTTTCGCTCTCGACGCTACAGATTGAAGCCGCTAAACGCTTTGGCCTGAGCGCGCAAAACGTGCTTGATATTTGTCAGAAGCTATATGAAACCCACAAACTGATTACCTATCCGCGTTCCGACTGCCGTTATCTGCCGGAAGAACACTTTGCCGGACGGCAGGCGGTCATGAACGCGATTAGCGTCCACGTCCCGGATTTACTGCCGCAGCCTGTGGTTAATCCTGATACGCGCAATCGCTGCTGGGATGACAAAAAAGTGGATGCGCACCACGCGATTATCCCGACGGCGCGCAGTTCTTCTGTCCATCTGACGGAAAACGAAGCGAAAGTGTACACCCTGATTGCGCGTCAGTATCTGATGCAGTTCTGCCCGGACGCGGTGTTTCGTAAATGCGTTATTGAACTGGAAATCGCCAAAGGGAAATTTGTTGCCAAAGCGCGTTTTCTGGCGGAGGCCGGTTGGCGGACGTTACTGGGCAGTAAAGAGCGCGACGAGGAAAACGACGGTACGCCGCTGCCGGTTGTCGCCAAAGGTGATGAGTTGCTGTGTGAAAAGGGGGAAGTGGTCGAACGCCAAACCCAGCCGCCGCGTCATTTCACTGATGCGACATTGCTTTCCGCGATGACCGGAATTGCCCGCTTCGTGCAGGATAAAGATCTGAAAAAGATCCTGCGCGCGACCGATGGGCTGGGGACGGAAGCCACGCGCGCCGGGATTATCGAACTGCTGTTCAAACGTAGCTTTCTGACCAAAAAAGGGCGCTATATTCATTCTACCGATGCTGGCAAAGCGTTAATACATTCGCTACCGGAAATGGCGGCCCGTCCAGATATGACCGCGCACTGGGAATCTGTTTTGACGCAAATCAGCGAAAAGCAGTGCCGTTACCAGGATTTTATGCAACCGCTGGTCGGCACGTTATATCAGCTGATCGAGCAGGCTAAGCGCACGCCGGTGAAGCGCTTCAGAGGGATAGTCGCGCCAGGCGGCGGAGAAAAGAAAAAGAGCGCGCCGCGCAAGCGAGCGGGCAAGAAAAGCCCGCCTGCTGAGGAGACAGGCCGTCAGACCGAATAAGCGTAAAGCTATCTGGCCTGACGACGGGATTAAATGACGCCCTGCGCCAGCATGGCGTCGGCGACTTTCACGAAACCGGCGATGTTGGCGCCCTGAACGTAGTTGGTATGCTTATTATCGCCGCCGTACTCGACACAGGCGTGGTGGATGTCCAGCATAATGTGATGCAGACGGGCGTCCACTTTCTCGGCTTTCCAGCTCAACCGCGCGGCGTTCTGCGCCATTTCCAGCCCTGATGTCGCCACGCCGCCCGCGTTGGCGGCTTTACCCGGCGCAAACAGTACGCCCGCCTCAAGGAAGAGATCGGTCGCTTCAATCGTGGTTGGCATATTTGCCCCTTCCGCCACGGCTTTTACGCCATTGGCAATCAGTACACGCGCGGCGTCAACGTCCAGTTCGTTCTGCGTCGCGCATGGCAGGGCGATATCCACCGGTACGCTCCAGGGCTGCTGGCCTTCCAGATAGGTTAAGCCAAACTCACGGGCGTAGTCAGCGACGCGACCGTCACGGCTGGCTTTAATTTCACACAGACGCGCCAGCTTCTCTGGCGTGAAGCCACTTTCATCGACCACTGTCCCGCTCGAATCCGACGCGGTAACCACGCGCGCGCCAAAGGTCATCGCTTTCTCAATGGCGTATTGCGCGACGTTGCCGGAGCCGGACACGGCGACGCGCATCCCTTCGAAACCGAGACCATGACGTTTAAGCATCGCTTCGGTGAAGTAGACCAGGCCATAGCCCGTCGCCTCCGGGCGAATCAGGCTGCCGCCGAAGGAAAGCCCTTTGCCGGTGAAGACGCAGGCGCTGTTATTGGAAAGCTTGCGCATCATTCCCGCCATAAAGCCCACTTCGCGCCCGCCCACGCCGATATCCCCGGCAGGCACGTCGGTATCCGGCCCTAAATGGCGATACAGTTCAGTCATCAGCGCCTGGCAGAAACGCATCACTTCGCCTTCGCTTTTCCCTTTCGGATCGAAATCGCTGCCGCCTTTACCGCCGCCCATCGGCAACGTGGTGAGGGCATTTTTAAAGGTTTGCTCAAAGCCGAGGAACTTAAGGATGGAAAGGTTTACCGAAGGATGGAAGCGCATACCGCCTTTATAGGGGCCGATAGCAGAGTTGAACTGCACGCGCCAGGCGCGATTTACCTGCACCTGGTTTTTGTCGTCCAGCCACACTACGCGAAACTGGATTACGCGCTCTGGTTCAACCAAACGTTCCAGTAAAGACATGTGGCGGTAACGGGGGTTTTGTTCAAGAAACGGCCACAGGGTGGTCATGACTTCACGGACGGCTTGCGCGAACTCG
This sequence comes from Salmonella sp. 741265116_PST, assembly GCF_046567715.1. Classification (NCBI taxonomy): domain Bacteria; kingdom Pseudomonadati; phylum Pseudomonadota; class Gammaproteobacteria; order Enterobacterales; family Enterobacteriaceae; genus Salmonella; species Salmonella sp. 741265116_PST. The sequence continues at coordinate 29,694 of NZ_JBKFPH010000002.1, forward strand.
GTTTGATGCGGGTCGCGCTTTTGTACATGGTTGAGGAATGATTCCAGAGAACATGTCTGATCCATAGATATAAAAACCTCTTATATATTAATGTGGTTGTATTTGCGTTTTATCAGAATATATATTTGCAGTTTTCGACTATACCATCAGCAATGTGACGGTAAGCAAGAAAAAAATGACGCTGCTAAGTAAATTCATAACGGGGCGAGGGTCATAACTAAAAGCGATGACAAAAGAGGATTAAAGTTTTCACGGCGGCTTACCGTTATACTGAGAATATACTTTGAAAAATAAGGAAATCCTATGCGCCGAAGCCTCGTGGTCGCCGTGATGGCGATAATGCCAATGGTCGGGCTGGCAAACCAGAACAGTCGTCCTGATATTCAGGTGAATGTCCCGCCGGAAGTTTTCAGCACGCGCGGTCAGTCGTCCCAGCCCTGCATTCAGTGCTGCGTTTACCAGGATCAGAATTACTCTGAAGGCGCGGTAATAAAAGTGGAAGGCGTCGTGCTCCAGTGCCAGCGTGACGAAAAAACCATCAGCACGAATCCGTTAGTCTGGCGTCGCGTAAAGCCATAAACGCCTGCAATAGCGGAATATCCGCCGGGGCGAGGGGGTACTCCAGCGCCTCTTCCGGCGTACACCAGGCTAATGCCTGATGTTCCAGCGCACGTATCAGACCGTTAAACGCAGGCACATGCCAGGCGTGCAAATGAATTCGTCGGCCAGACACGTCGCGTTGATGGCTGGCGATATAGACGCCGGGCGTGGCGTCAATCCCTAACTCTTCGCGTAGCTCGCGGACAAGCGCCTGCGGCTGGGTTTCGCCGGGTTCGACTTTACCGCCGGCAAACTCCCAAAAACCGGCTTGATCCGCATGACCTGGGCGCTGGGCCAGCAGAATTTTGCCGTCGCGTTCAATGATGGCGGCAACAACATCGAGTTTTTTTATCATTGTCGTTAAGATCGTTATTCCTGCCGGGAAGCGTCGCGCTATCCCGGCCTTACGGTTAATCAGAAAGCGAAATCAAACACGAAACGTCGCCCAGACCGGCGCATGGTCGGAGGGTTTTTCCATACTGCGAATGTCGTAGTCTATACCGGTTTCTGCGCAACGTTCCGCCAGCGGAGCGCTCGCCAGCAAGAGGTCGATACGCAGTCCGCGATTATCCACGAAACCTTTTGAGCGGTAATCAAACCACGAAAATTTATCCATCGTTTGCGGATTCGCCTCACGGAACGTGTCCACTAATCCCCACTTCAGTAACCGCGACATCCATTCACGCTCCTCCGGTAGGAAGGAGCATTTACCGGTACGCAGCCAGCGTTTGCGGTTCTCTTCGCCGATGCCAATATCCAGATCGGTTGGGCTGATATTCATGTCGCCCATAATTAATACCGGATTATCGCACTTGAGTTCCGTTTCAAGATAGTTCTGCAAGTTCTGGTAAAACTGCGCTTTCGCGGGGAACTTCAACGGATGATCCCGGCTTTCCCCCTGCGGGAAATAGCCGTTAATGACGGTGATATTACCCAGCGGCGAGGGGATTTCCGCCATGATAATGCGGCGTTGCGCCTCTTCGCCATCATCCGGGAAACCGCGTCTGACGGAAATGGGCGTGGCTTTTGTTAGCAGCGCGACGCCGTAATGGCCTTTTTGTCCATGATAGAAAACGTTATAGCCCAGCTTCGCGACCTCTTCGAGCGGGAACATTTCGTCGTGGACTTTTGTCTCCTGTAGACCGATCACATCGGGCTGGTGTTTTTCGACAATCGCTTCAAGCTGATGGGGACGGGCGCGCAGGCCGTTGATATTAAAAGAGACAAATTTCATAGTCACTGCCACTTTGCAAGATGAATCGTGTTGGGATGGTAGCAGAAATTTTACCGGGTGACTGCCACTCATCGTCAGATTCGGCCAATGGAAGCATATGGTGTTTTCTATAGTGCGAAAATGGTACGGTTTGCGTGCAGATGCGCCAGAACGGGGCGGTAATTTCCAGTAAATTTCGTATAAGATCACAATTCCAGAATTATATTTGGCAACTGAATAATATTTCGCTTTTTCCTCTTTTTAGCCACCGATTATGCGGGAATATTCACTTTTCATGCAGTAAAAGTGAATATCGCTACGCTGTAACCCATTGATTTACCGTCTATCACTTCTGTTTATGCAATTTTAACGCTGGCTGGCACGAATGCTGCAATCTACATTTACAGTGCAAACACTCATATTAATTAACATATAAATAACTTTATTTTTACCAAAAGAGGTCGCTATGTCTCTGTCAATTACGCGCGAAAACTTTGATGAATGGATGGTGCCGGTATATGTTCCCGCGCCTTTTATTCCTGTACGCGGAGAAGGCTCACGCCTGTGGGATCAGCAGGGGAAAGAGTACATTGATTTTGCTGGCGGGATCGCGGTCAACGCCTTGGGACATGCGCATCCGGCGCTGCGCGAGGCGTTAAATGAACAGGCGAATCGCTTCTGGCATACCGGGAACGGTTACACCAATGAACCGGCGCTGCGACTGGCGAAAAAACTGATCGACGCGACCTTCGCCGAACGCGTTTTCTTTTGTAATTCAGGCGCTGAAGCAAATGAAGCAGCATTAAAACTGGCGCGCAAATATGCCCACGATCGTATCGGCAATCATAAAAGCGGCATTGTGGCCTTTAAAAACGCGTTCCATGGTCGCACGCTCTTTACCGTCAGCGCTGGCGGTCAACCCACCTATTCACAGGACTTTGCGCCGCTGCCGCCGGATATTCGTCATGCAGCCTATAACGATCTGAACTCCGCCAGCGCGCTAATTGATGACAATACCTGCGCCGTGATCGTAGAGCCTGTGCAGGGCGAGGGCGGCGTGATCCCCGCCACAAAAGCTTTTTTGCAGGGGCTGCGTGAATTGTGCGACCGGCATCAGGCGTTACTGATTTTTGATGAGGTGCAGACGGGCGTCGGACGTACCGGCGAACTGTATGCATATATGCATTATGGCGTTACGCCCGATATCCTGACGACTGCTAAAGCGTTGGGCGGCGGCTTCCCGATCGGCGCGATGCTGACCACGCAAGACTATGCCAGCGTCATGACGCCAGGCACGCATGGCACCACCTACGGCGGTAATCCGCTGGCGACGGCAGTTGCCGGAAAAGTACTGGATATCATCAATACGCCGGAGATGCAAAACGGCGTCAGACAGCGCCACGATGCGTTTATTGAACGCCTAAATACCATTAATGTACGTTTTGGCATGTTCAGTGAAATTCGCGGGCTGGGGCTACTGCTTGGCTGTGTGCTACAGACGGAGTTTGCCGGAAAAGCCAAACTCATCGCCCAGGAAGCGGCAAAAGCAGGCGTGATGGTGCTCATCGCCGGCGGCGACGTGGTGCGTTTTGCGCCAGCGTTAAATGTGAGCGACGAGGAGATAGCTACCGGGCTTGATCGTTTTGCCCTCGCGTGCGAACGCCTTCAGACGGGAGGCGCATCATGCGGGTGATTCGTCCTGTCGAACATGCGGATATCGCCGCGCTGATGCAGCTTGCAGGCAAAACGGGCGGCGGCTTAACCTCGCTACCGGCAAATGAAGCGACGCTGGCGGCCCGCATTGAACGCGCGCTAAAAACCTGGTCCGGTGAGCTGCCAAAAGGCGAGCAAGGGTATGTATTCGTTCTCGAGGACAGTGAAACGGGTGAGGTTGGCGGGATCTGCGCCATTGAGGTCGCGGTCGGCCTTAACGACCCCTGGTATAACTATCGTGTCGGTACGCTGGTTCATGCCTCCAAAGAGCTGAATGTATATAACGCGTTGCCAACATTATTCCTGAGTAATGATCACACTGGCAGCAGTGAGCTTTGCACGCTGTTTCTCGATCCCGAATGGCGTAAAGAGGGTAACGGCTACCTGTTGTCAAAATCGCGCTTTATGTTTATGGCCGCGTTTCGCGATAAATTCAATGAGAAAGTGGTGGCGGAAATGCGAGGCGTCATTGACGAGCACGGCTATTCTCCCTTCTGGCAAAGTCTCGGCAAACGCTTTTTTTCTATGGATTTCAGCCGGGCGGATTTTTTATGCGGTACCGGGCAAAAAGCGTTTATCGCCGAGCTGATGCCCAAACATCCTATTTATACCCACTTTTTATCTGAAGAGGCACAGGCCGTGATTGGCGAAGTCCACCCGCAAACGGCGCCAGCCCGCGCGGTGCTGGAAAAGGAAGGTTTTCGCTATCGCCACTATATCGACATCTTCGACGGTGGGCCGACGCTGGAGTGTGATATTGACCGCGTGCGGGCCATTCGTAAAAGCCGACTGGTGGAAGTCGCGGAAGGGCAACCCGCGCCTGGCGACTATCCGGCATGTCTGGTCGCCAATGAAAACTATCACCACTTTCGGGCCGCGCTGGTGCGTGCCGATCCGCAGACTTCACGACTTGTACTTACCGCCGCGCAGTTGGATGCGCTGAAATGTCGCGCGGGCGACCACGTTCGACTGGTACGCCTTTGCGCTGAGGAGAAAACCGTATGACGCTATGGATAAACGGCGACTGGATAACCGGTCAGGGCGAACGCCGCCGCAAAACGAATCCGGTGAGCGCGGAGATACTTTGGCAGGGGAATGACGCTAATGCGGCACAGGTCGCCGAGACCTGTCAGGCGGCGCGCGCGGCGTTTCCTCGCTGGGCCAGACAGCCTTTTGCGGCACGACAGGCTATCGTAGAGAAATTTGCCGCCCTGCTGGAGGCGCATAAAGCCGAGCTCACGGAGGTCATCGCGCGTGAAACCGGTAAACCGCGCTGGGAGGCGGCGACGGAAGTGACGGCGATGATCAATAAGATTGCCATCTCGATTAAGGCTTACCACGCCAGAACAGGCGAACAAAAAAGCGAACTTGTCGATGGCGTCGTGACGTTGCGCCATCGTCCTCACGGTGTGCTGGCGGTATTCGGCCCTTATAACTTTCCCGGCCATTTACCGAATGGCCATATTGTGCCCGCGTTGCTGGCAGGCAATACGCTGATTTTCAAACCTAGCGAGCTAACGCCATGGACCGGGGAAACGGTAATAAAACTCTGGGAACGGGCGGGGCTACCGGCAGGCGTTCTTAATCTGGTGCAGGGCGGCCGGGAGACCGGACAAGCGCTGAGTTCGCTCGACGATCTCGACGGACTGCTGTTTACCGGCAGCGCCAGTACCGGATATCAGCTTCATCGCCAGCTATCCGGCCAGCCGGAAAAAATACTGGCCCTTGAAATGGGCGGAAACAATCCGCTCATTATTGAGGATGTGGCAAATATAGATGCGGCGGTACATCTGACGCTGCAATCGGCGTTTATTACCGCCGGACAGCGCTGTACCTGCGCGCGACGCCTTCTGGTAAAACAGGGTGCGCAGGGAGATGCATTTCTGGCGCGGCTGGTTGACGTCGCCGGACGTCTGCAGCCCGGCAGATGGGACGACGATCCGCAGCCGTTTATCGGCGGACTGATTTCAGCGCAGGCGGCACAGCATGTGATGGAGGCCTGGCGTCAACGAGAGGCATTAGGCGGTCGCACGCTACTGGCGCCGCGGAAGGTCAAAGAGGGAACCTCTCTGCTGACGCCTGGCATCATTGAGCTGACGGGCGTCGCGGATGTGCCGGATGAAGAGGTGTTTGGTCCGCTGCTGAACGTCTGGCGTTATGCGCATTTCGATGAGGCGATTCGTCTGGCGAATAATACCCGTTTTGGTCTGTCGTGTGGGCTGGTGTCGACGGATCGCGCGCAGTTCGAACAGCTCTTGCTGGAGGCGCGGGCAGGGATCGTTAACTGGAATAAACCGCTCACCGGGGCAGCGAGTACTGCGCCGTTTGGGGGTGTCGGCGCGTCTGGCAACCATCGGCCCAGCGCCTGGTATGCCGCCGATTATTGCGCCTGGCCGATGGCCAGTCTGGAATCTCCCGAACTAACGTTGCCTGCGACATTAAGCCCCGGCCTCGACTTTTCTCGCAGGGAGGCGGTATGACGGCGCATGAAGTTAATTTTGACGGGCTGGTGGGGCTTACGCACCATTATGCCGGGCTATCCTTCGGCAATGAGGCATCGACCCGCCACCGTTTTCAGGTGTCGAATCCTCGTCTGGCGGTAAAGCAGGGGCTGCTAAAGATGAAGGCTTTGGCGGATGCCGGCTTTCCCCAGGCGGTGATCCCGCCGCATGAGCGGCCTTTTATTCCGGCGTTGCGTCAGCTCGGCTTCACGGGTAGCGATGAGCAGATTCTGGATAAGGTTGTGCGTCAGGCGCCACGCTGGCTTTCCAGCGTGAGTTCCGCGTCGCCAATGTGGGTTGCGAATGCGGCGACGGTTTGCCCATCGGCAGACGCGTTGGACGGGAAAGTTCACCTGACGGTGGCGAATTTAAACAATAAATTTCATCGCGCTCTTGAGGCGCCTGTTACCGAAGCGCTGCTACGCGCCATATTTCGCGATGAAAGTCAGTTTTCAGTGCATAGCGCGTTACCGCAGGTCGCATTATTGGGAGATGAAGGCGCGGCGAATCATAACCGTCTTGGCGGCGAGTATGGTTCGGCAGGCGTGCAGCTTTTTGTCTATGGGCGCGAAGAGGAGAATGAAATACGACCCGCTCGTTATCCGGCGCGCCAGAGCCGCGAAGCCAGCGAGGCTGTGGCGCGTCTTAATCAGGTGAATCCGCAACAGGTTATCTTCGCTCAGCAAAACCCGGAGGTCATCGATCAAGGCGTATTCCATAATGATGTCATCGCCGTTTCGAATCGACAGGTATTGTTTTGTCACGAAGCGGCGTTTGCCCGGCAGGAAATGCTCATTAATCAGTTGCGTACGCGCGTTGACGGTTTTATGGCGATAGAGGTGCCCGCCGGCGAGGTTTCTGTATCAGATGCTGTGGCGACCTACCTGTTTAATAGTCAGTTGCTAAGCCGTGACGACGGCTCAATGCTGTTAGTGCTGCCGCGGGAATGTCAGGACCATGTCGGCGTCTGGCGTTATCTGAATAAGCTGGTGGCGGAGGATAACCCCATCAGCGCGATGCAGGTGTTTGATTTGCGAGAAAGTATGGCCAACGGCGGCGGCCCGGCCTGTCTGCGATTACGCGTGGTGTTAACAGAAGAAGAACGACGGGCGGTGAATCCAGCGGTAATGATGAATGACGCTCTGTTTACGGCCCTTAACGCGTGGGCGGATCGTTATTATCGCGATCGCCTGACCGCCGCCGATCTGGCCGATCCGTTATTATTGCGAGAAGGCCGGGAGGCGCTGGATGTGTTAACGCGTCTGTTGGATTTGGGGTCGGTTTATCCTTTCCAGCAAACGGGGGCGGCTGATGGATAACTTTCTGGCGTTGACGCTAAGCGGCACGACACCACGGGTGAGGCAGGGGAAGGGCGCGGGTTTTCGCTGGCGCTGGTTAGGCCATGGTCTGCTTGAACTCACGCCCGATGCGCCGGTCGACCGCGCGTTAATTCTTTCTGCGGGGATACACGGCAATGAAACCGCGCCGGTAGAGATGCTGGATAAGCTGCTGTCGGCGCTGTATTCAGGCAGCTTGACGTTAACGTGGCGAGTGCTGGTGGTACTCGGCAATCCGCAGGCGCTGGCGGCGGGAATACGCTACTGTCACAGCGATATGAACCGTATGTTTGGCGGGCGTTGGCAGTCCTTTGCCGAAAGCGATGAAACGCGGCGGGCGCGTGAGCTGGAGCTAAGTCTGGAGACCTTCTTTTCATCTGGCCAGGCGCGGGTACGCTGGCATCTGGATCTGCATACCGCCATTCGTGGCTCGCATCATTTGCGTTTTGGCGTATTGCCGCAGCGCGACCGCCCGTGGGAGGCGGATTTTCTGGCGTGGCTGGGCGCGGCAGGACTGGAGGCGTTGGTATTTCATCAGGCGCCCGGCGGTACGTTTACGCACTTTAGCTCTGAACATTTCGGCGCGCTTTCCTGTACGCTGGAGTTGGGAAAGGCGTTGCCGTTTGGGCAAAACGATCTGACGCAGTTCAATGTAACCTCGCAGGCGTTGTCGGCGCTGCTGAGCGGTGTCGAAACGTCAACCTCGTCTTCGCCGCCGCTACGCTATCGGGTGGTGTCGCAAATCACGCGTCACAGCGACAAGTTCGCGCTTTATATGGATGCGCAAACGCTGAATTTTACTGCCTTTACAAAGGGAACGTTGCTGGCCGAGGAGGGGGATAAGCGCGTGACGGTGACGCATGACGTTGAATATGTTCTCTTTCCTAATCCCTCTGTCGCCTGCGGATTGCGGGCTGGATTAATGCTGGAAAGACTGCCTTGATAAATGTCCCTGTAAGCTCACGTTAGGGTTACAGGGATGATTTGGGACACAGTTTCATGCTATTACGGATTATTCCTGGAGAATTGCTTTATTAATAAGCGTTGCTGCGTTATAGTTCTGCATAATTTCTGCTATAGCATGCTGTTGTATATTTCTCTTTCAACTCTACGCAATTTATTCTTTTTTTCTTCACAATTGGCGAAAAAGTGTTTTTTATACTTTCATTGTTTTACCATTGTTATGACTAATTGACGCTAAGACGGTTAAAGTTAATCACGACAACACGGCGCTGTTTTAAATATGCCGTAAAAATAACTGAAAGGAAGGATGGAAATATGCGTAAACTGACTGCTCTATTTGTTGCCTCTACCCTGGCGATGGGTGCTGCGAATCTGGCTCATGCCGCCGAGACTACCACCGCCGCGCCAGCGGATGCGAAGCCAATGATGCAGCATAAAGGTAAATTTGGCCCACATCACGATATGATGTTTAAAAACCTGAACCTGACAGACGCACAGAAGCAACAAATTCGCGACATTATGAAAGCGCAGCGCGAGCAAATGAAACGTCCGCCGCTGGAAGAGCGTCGCGCCATGCATGATATTATTGCCAGCGATACCTTCGATAAAGCCAAAGCCGAAGCGCAAATTACGAAAATGGAAGCGCAGCGCAAGGCCAATATGCTGGCGCATATGGAAACCCAGAATAAAATTTATAACGTTCTGACGCCGGAGCAGAAAAAGCAATATAACGCTAATTTTGAGAAGCGTCTGACAGAACGCCCGGCGCAAGAAGGTAAAATGCCTGCTGCGGCAGAATAACTTTCCGCATAATTTAAGACCGCCGGTCTTGTCGACAACACAATCGTTGAGGTGGACAGGATCGGCGGTTTTCTTTATGACTGGCGACAGTCGGTGTGCAGTTCAATGATCTCATATTGACCTGACATTAGTGGCTTACAGAGAATTTTATAGCCATCCTGATCAAAGCCCGCAGGGGTGCGCACCAGGGTGGCGGCCTCATCCAGCGAGGGTACCGCCCCCAGCCATAACCAGTTGTTGATAATGTGGAACTGGGTCATTTGTGGGCAGCTCTCTTTTAACGCGATAGCGCCTTTCCAGGGCCAGCAAACTACACGTAACCGTTCCAGCGAGGCCTGCAGACGAAGAAAATGCGCCTGCGGGGTTTCTTGCCCACAACACGCGCCAGCGCAGCGCTTCAGAGCGAAACGAAAACAGGCGCGCCCACGGCTTACCGATTCAAGCCCCAGCAGGCCATAACACAATTTTTGTTCATCGGCGAGATTCTGTAAGCTTTGCAGCGCTGCCCGACGGTTGGCGAAGAGCCCAAACAGGTTCGGCTCATGGGAAAAATCGACGCTGCGGGCGGAAACGACCTCAATCTTTTGTTCGCTCAACTGTAGAGAGCAAAGCTGGCGATTACGACGTAACCGCTTGTTAAACAGCGGCTGTTGTTCTTTGATCAGCCGCGCCTCCAGCAGCAACGCGCCCATTTCCCCAGCGGTGCAGATCCAGCTTATCCGCCGCGCCTGTCGCAGCATCGCGGCCTCGTCAGGCGTTCGCAGATGTGAGAGCACCCGGCTGCGGATATTTACGCTTTTACCGATATAAAGCGGCAGCGTATCGCTTTCGCTATGAAATATATAGACGCCCGGTAAGGCTGGCGCTTCGCTGAGGAAAGGACGTAAATGTTCTGGATATTCGTAAATGGCCGCCGCTTCAAACTCAAGGCGGGGGGCTGATTGACGCCGTACCACAGTGATCTCCGTTAACTGGTTATTCATCCAGTATAACAGCGGATGGGTGATTAAAAAAGAGGCTGGAAAGAGAGGAGGCCGGATAGACGAGCGATATCCGGCGCAACAGTAGAAGTACGCTTACTTTTTCCAAAAGTCGTCGAATACAGTAATCGGTAAACGGCGCTTATGTTCAGTTTTTACATACCAGCCTTCGATAGTTTTAGCGATGGCGGGGTCCAGCGTTTTGCCTTCCAGGTAATCGTCAATATTGTCATACGTTACGCCCAGCGCGGCTTCATCAGGCAGTGAAGGGCGGTCGTCTTCCAAATCGGCGGTGGGGACTTTTTTATACAGATGCTCAGGACATCCCAGCGCTGCGAGAAGCTGTTTGCCCTGGCGTTTGTTAAGGCGATGAAGTGGGTTAATATCGGTACCGCCATCGCCATATTTGGTGAAGAACCCGGTTATCGCTTCCGCCGCATGGTCGGTGCCCACCACGACGCCGTGAGTCATACCGGCGATGCTATATTGCGCTTTCATTCGCTCACGCGCTTTTTCATTGCCGCGAACAAAATCGCTCAGCTCAATTCCCGCTTCGCGCAGCGCCTGTTCGCTGGCGAGGACGGCGCCTTTAATATTGACGGTGAGTACTCTGTCCGGCCGAATAAAAGCAATGGCGTCCTGGCAATCCTGTTCATCGGCCTGCACGCCATAAGGCAGACGAACGGCGATAAACTGCAGCGCATTATCACCGGTCTCTTCCCGCAATTCGGCGATAGCCATCTGGCTGAGTTTCCCGGCCAGCGTCGAATCCTGCCCGCCGCTGATGCCTAACACCAGCGATTTCAAAAAGGGATAGGTTTTCAGGTACGCTTTAAGAAAATCCACGCTGCGGCGAATTTCTTCTTCAGGGTTGATATGCGGTTTCGCGCCAAGCGCCTGGATTATCTCTTGCTGCAGAGTCATTTAACCCCCTTCGACATTAAAAAAATGAATCTTTACCCTGTTAAAGCTACCCCTTCGCCGCTGAAACGACAAGGTTTGGCGGGCTAAGCGGTGTTTAAAACAACATGTCGCTGCGTTAGAGAATTTTCCGAAAGGCTTTTTGTGGCGAGGCGCGGCTTGAAAAATGTTCTGATGTATTCCAGGCTTACATAACACGCTGATAAACAAGAGGACGGAAAATGAACAAGAACGTAGCAGGAATTTTAAGCGCAGCGGCGGTAATGACTATGCTGGCAGGCTGTACGGCGTATGATCGTACAAAAGACCAATTTGTTGAGCCTGTCGTTAAAGATGTTAAAAAAGGAATGAGCAGGGCGCAAGTTGCGCAGATTGCGGGCAAACCGTCATCTGAAGTGAGCATGATTCATGCGCGCGGTACCTGTCAGACCTACATCCTGGGTCAACGTGATGGTAAAGCGGAAACCTACTTTGTTGCGCTGGATGATACCGGGCACGTGATTAACTCTGGCTATCAGACCTGTGCGGAGTACGACACTGACCCACAGGCGCCGAAGCAGTAACAACTGTACATTGCCTGAACATTCAAGGAAACCGGCCTGCGAGCCGGTTTTTTTGTGCCTGCAATAACCTTATTTATTATCGCGAATTATTTACCCGAAATGTGAGGGGGGTCATAACGCCAGGTCAATGAGAGACAATTTAGTGGGTCAAGGAAATACCATCCGGCGGTCCGATCCCGTATACTCATTTCAGCCACCTAAAAAAGTAAATCCGGTTACGCAAGTCGCCCAGAGTATGGATGCAGGTTGAGGCTTGCGGCGTATCTGGTTGACAGATAATCGCACATGAGGAAGGTTTTTATGGAAAAGAAACACATTTATCTGTTTTGTTCTGCGGGCATGTCAACGTCGTTACTGGTATCAAAAATGCGCGCTCAGGCTGAAAAATATGAAGTGCCGGTGATTATTGAAGCATTCCCTGAAACCCTGGCCGGTGAAAAAGGCCCGGCAGCGGACGTCGTGTTACTAGGCCCGCAAATTGCTTATATGCTCCCTGAAATTCAGCGTTTATTACCCGGTAAACCGGTAGAAGTCATTGATTCAATGTTGTACGGCAAGGTAGATGGTTTAGGCGTGCTTAAAGCTGCGGTAGCGGCAATTAAAAAAGCCGCCGCGAATTAATTATTTTTTAATTTTTCCCGTCAAAGAGTTATTTCATACACTAACCGCAATATTTTATTGCGGTATTTAAGGGTATTTTTCTATGAGTAACGTCATTGCTTCACTTGAAAAGGTACTCCTTCCTTTTGCTGTAAAAATAGGAAAGCAGCCACACGTTAATGCAATCAAGAACGGCTTTATTCGTTTAATGCCATTAACCCTTGCGGGGGCGATGTTTGTATTAATTAATAACGTTTTCCTGAGCTTTGGGGAGGGGTCGTTTTTTTATTCCATGGGCATTCGGCTTGATGCCTCAACCATTGAAACTCTTAATGGATTGAAAGGCATCGGCGGGAACGTCTATAACGGCACATTGGGCATTATGTCGCTCATGGCACCATTTTTTATCGGCATGGCGTTGGCGGAAGAGCGCAAGGTTGATGCGCTGGCCGCCGGACTGCTCTCCGTGGCGGCATTTATGACCGTAACGCCGTATAGTGTCGGCGAGGCCTATGCCGTAGGCGCTAACTGGCTGGGCGGCGCGAATATTATCTCCGGTATTATTATTGGCCTGGTGGTCGCGGAGATGTTTACATTTGTTGTCCGGCGCAACTGGGTGATTAAACTACCGGACAGCGTACCGGCTTCGGTGTCTCGTTCATTCTCAGCATTAATTCCCGGCTTTATTATTCTCTCTATTATGGGGATTATTGCCTGGGCGCTGTCTAATTACGGTTCTAACTTCCATCAGATCATTATGGACACTATCTCTACGCCGCTGGCATCGCTGGGTAGCGTGGTAGGGTGGGCATATGTCATTTTTGTACCGCTGCTGTGGTTCTTTGGTATTCATGGTTCGCTGGCACTGACCGCGCTGGACAGCGGCATCATGACGCCCTGGGCGCTGGAAAACATCTCTATTTACCAGCAGTATGGCTCCGTCGATGCGGCACTGGAAGCCGGTAAAACGTTCCATATCTGGGCGAAACCGATGCTGGATTCTTATATCTTCCTCGGTGGTAGCGGCGCAACGCTGGGTCTGATCATCGCTATCTTCCTGGCATCCCGTCGCGCGGACTATCGCCAGGTGGCAAAACTGGCGCTGCCGTCAGGTATCTTCCAGATTAACGAACCCATCCTGTTTGGCCTGCCGATTATTATGAACCCGGTGATGTTTATCCCCTTCATTCTGGTACAGCCGATTCTGGCGGCGATTACGCTGGTGGCTTACTATTTGGGTATTATTCCGCCGATTACCAATATTGCGCCGTGGACCATGCCAACCGGGCTGGGGGCGTTCTTTAACACCAACGGCAGTGTCGCCGCGTTGCTGGTTGCGCTATTTAACCTGGCGGTCGCTACCCTGATTTATCTCCCCTTCGTGGTGGTGGCTAACAAAGCGCAGAACGCCATCGAGCAGGAAGAAAGCGAAGAAGATATCGCTAACGCACTGAAATTCTAAACTCCGCGCCGGCATGGGATGCCATGCCGGGCTGAATCAGAGGAAAGACTATGTTTGATCTTGAAAATGTTGTAGATAACCAGACAGCGGCTGAGGAACTCGAAGAAGTCGTTATGGGGCTTATCATCAATTCTGGTCAGGCGCGCAGCCTGGCATATGGCGCGCTCAGAAAAGCGAAAGAAGGCGATTTTGAGGCGGCGAAAGCGATGATGGACCAGTCGCGCATGGCGCTCAATGAAGCGCATCTTGTGCAGACAAAACTCATCGAAGGCGATCAGGGCGAAGGCAAAATGAAAGTCAGTCTGGTCCTGGTTCACGCTCAGGATCATTTGATGACATCAATGCTGGCTCGTGAACTGATTGCTGAGTTAATTGAGCTCCATGAGAAACTGAAATAACAGGGGGCGGATGATGCAGCTACAGGTTAACGCAACGGAAATCAAAACGGTTTATGAGCAGCAGCTCTTCAATGGCAAAAATTTCCATGTGTTTATCTATAACAAGACGGAAAGCGTCACCGGGCTGCATCAGCACGACTACTATGAATTTACCCTGGTATTGACCGGACGTTATTACCAGGAGATCAACGGGAAGCGTGTGCTGCTGGAACGTGGAGATTTTGTTTTTATCCCGGTGGGGTCGAATCACCAAAGTTTCTATGAGTTTGGCGCAACGCGTATTCTGAACGTAGGAATTAGTAAACGTTTTTTTGAACAGCATTATCTTCCGTTACTGCCGTTTTGTTTTGTGGCATCGCAGGTATACAGGGCGAATAGCACCTTCCTTACCTATATTGAAACGGTGATTGCGTCGTTGAATTTTCGCGGCAATGGGCTCGACGAATTTATCGAAGTGGTGACATTTTATATTATAAACCGCTTACGTCATTACCGCGAAGAGCAGGTTTATGATGATATCCCACAATGGCTGAAAGCCACCGTGGAGATAATGCACGATAAATCGCAGTTTGGCGAACATGCGCTGGAAAATATGGTGCGCCTGTCGGCAAAATCCCAGGAGTATCTAACGCGCGCCACCCGACGTTATTACAGCAAAACGCCGATGCAAATCATTAATGAGATTCGCATTAATTTTGCCAAGAAACAGTTGGAAATGACCAATTATTCGGTTACGGATATTGCTTATGAAGCCGGGTATAGCAGTCCAAGTCTGTTTATTAAAACGTTTAAGAAGATGACCTCATTCACGCCGAATAGTTATCGGAAGCGATTGACGGAAATTAATGAGTAACGGTTTGCATTGCTCGATTAGTTACATTTCACGCTTGCCCCAATAGCAGGGGAACGTCACGCTATTTCTTACGAGCGGGCATAGCGTAATACATATCAGTGTCATACACTGAAGGGAGATATTATGAGCCAGAAATTAAAAGTCGTCACTATTGGTGGCGGGAGCAGCTACACCCCTGAATTACTTGAAGGCTTTATTAAACGCTACCATGAATTACCTGTCACCGAATTATGGTTGGTTGACGTTGAAGATGGGAAAGAGAAGCTGGGCATTATTTATGATCTCTGCCAGCGAATGATTGATAAAGCAGGCGTTCCGCTAAAATTGTATAAAACGCTGGATCGTCGGGAAGCGCTGAAAGACGCTAATTTTGTTACTACCCAGCTACGCGTTGGTCAACTCAAAGCCCGTGAACTGGACGAGCGTATCCCGCTTAGCCACGGCTATCTGGGGCAAGAAACCAACGGCGCTGGCGGTTTATTTAAAGGGTTGCGCACCATTCCGGTTATTTTTGACATCATTAAGGATGTTGAGGAATTATGTCCGAATGCGTGGGTCATTAACTTTACTAATCCGGCGGGGATGGTGACGGAAGCGGTTTATCGCCATACCAACTTTAAAAAATTCATCGGCGTATGTAATATTCCTGTCGGCATGAAAATGTTTATTCATGACGTGCTGGCGCTGAATGAGAATGACGATCTTTCCATTGACCTGTTTGGTCTAAACCATATGGTCTTTATTAAAGATGTGCTGGTGAATGGCACCTCACGGTTCGCAGAATTACTGGATGGCGTGGCGTCCGGTCAGTTGAAAGCGTCAACCGTAAAAAATATCTTTGATCTGCCGTTTAGTGAAGGATTGATTCGCTCGCTGAACATGCTGCCGTGCTCTTATTTGTTGTATTACTTCAAGCAAAAAGAGATGCTGGCGATTGAAATGGGCGAATATTACAAAGGCGGCGCGCGCGCTCAGGTCGTACAAAAAGTGGAGAAACAACTCTTCGACTTGTACAAAAATCCTGAGCTAAACGTGAAGCCGAAAGAGCTTGAGCAACGCGGAGGCGCTTATTATTCCGATGCCGCTTGTGAAGTCATTAACGCTATTTATAATGACAAGCAGACTGAGCATTACGTTAATATTCCACATCATGGGCATGTCGAGAATATCCCGGCGGACTGGGCGGTGGAAATAACCTGCATTCTGGGACGCAATGGCGCGACGCCGCACCCGCGTATCACCCGTTTTGACGAAAAAGTGCTGGGGCTTATCCACACTATTAAAGGATTTGAGGTCGCGGCCAGCAATGCGGCGCTGAGCGGAAACTTTAATGATGTGCTGCTGGCGCTTAACCTGAGTCCGCTGGTGCATTCCGACCGCGACGCAGAAGTCCTGGCGCGTGAACTCATTCTGGCGCATGAAAAATGGCTGCCTAATTTTGCCGCTTGCATCGAAGCGCTTAAAGGTAAGCACCACTGACAGAGGTAGGCTATGGAACGCGTGTTGATTGTGAATGCCGATGATTTTGGCCTGAGTAAAGGGCAAAATTACGGCATTGTTGAAGCATATCGCAACGGCGTTGTGACCTCCACGACGGCGCTGGTCAATGGCGAGGCTATTGACCATGCGGCGCAGCTTAGCCGCGAGCTGCCTGCGCTTGGGGTGGGAATGCATTTTGTTTTGACGTTAGGCAAACCGGTGTCAGAGATGCCGGGCCTGACGCGAGACGGCCTGTTGGGGAAATGGATCTGGCAAATGGCGGAGGAGGATACGCTTCCGCTGGATGAAATTGCGCATGAACTGGCGTGTCAGTATCAGCGTTTCATCGACGTATTTGGCCGCGAGCCAACGCATCTCGACAGTCACCATCATGTGCATATGTTCCCGCAAATTTTCCCCATCGTCGCCCGCTTTGCGGCACAGCGCGGGATTGCGTTACGTATTGACCGCCAGACGGTGTTGAATGCCGACGATCTGCCGTCGGATTTGCGCAGCACTCAAGGATTTAGTAGTGAATTTTACGGCGAGGAGATCACCGAAGCGTGCTTTTTACGCATTCTGGATGCCTCGGCGCATCGAGGAGAGGCCTCTCTGGAGGTGATGTGTCATCCGGCGTTTGTGGACAACATTATTCGCCAGAGCGCCTATTGTTACCCCCGCTTAACTGAACTGGAGGTGTTGACGTCTGCGTCACTCAAGGCAGCGATTGCGGAACGTGGATATCGTCCTGGCAGTTTTCTTGATATTTAGCTCCTGAGTTTGCGGCGCAAGAATGCGCCGCATTTTTTGCCGTTTATGCAGGAATCGCGTTAATTTTCCCCGCGCGCGACCAGACACGGTGTGCCGCCATCAGCGTCAGCAGAGTGTCCATAAAGTGGTGGTCAACGTTATCGGCCTCAACAAGTCCTTCTTCCCCCTGGCTATCAATGTTTAAAAGCGCCTTAAACCGTCGGGCGTCGCCTGCCAGTGCGATGGGCTTCAGATGTTTGTAGGCTTCCAGAAGGTAGTAACGGGCATCGCCGCAACTCTCGATATCGGCAATATTGCCGCACGGTACTATTACCGCATCGACCGTTAGCGACGGCGCGCCGGCAAAGGTTGCCGCAATAGTTAATGTTGAACCGTCATCAGCCGTTACTTCACCCATCCGTGAATAGAGCAGTTTTGCGTGGACGCCTTTGGCTTTTAAAGCCTGCAAAATGGTCAACAGTTCGGCGGCGTTAACCTTGTCGTTCAGCAGGATAGCGACCACGCGGCCTTTAACATCGCCGTCCGGCACCGCATACAGGCTGAGCGCCGGATCTTTTTTCAGACCGTTGACATCAGGAGGCGGGGCAATTTGCGTTTGCTCATGGGTGAGTGCAAAACCGAGATTATGCGCGACGCCCTGAGCCAGCGTGACATCAATATGCGCTAACTGATCGACCACCCGCTTCCGAATATACGCGCGGGCGACTTTACCCAGTTCAAAGCTGAACGCGTCAATAATATGCTGCTGCTCTATCGGCGTCTGACTGAGCCAGAACAGGCGAGGATGCGAGTAATATTCACCAAAAGAAGGGCTGCGTTCGCGGATTTTATTGCCATCCACACGTTCCTGGTATGATTCGAAGCCGCCGCGTTTTGGCGCTGGCGGCGTTTCGCGCGGCCAGTTGTCATTAATGGAGTTCGGTTCATAGTTCGCCGGATTGGTGTCGATATCCATCCGGTGCATACCGTCACGCTGGAAGTTATGGTAGGGGCAGGTAGGGCGGTTAATCGGAATTTCGTGGAAGTTTGGCCCGCCCAGACGGCTGATTTGCGTGTCGGTATAAGAGAACAGACGCCCCTGTAACAGCGGATCGTTGGTAAAATCAATACCGGGAACAATATGTCCTGGATGAAATGCCGCCTGTTCGTTTTCAGCGAAAAAGTTATCCGGGTTACGGTTTAACACCATTTTGCCAACGCGTTGTACTGGCACCAACTCTTCCGGAATCAGTTTGGTCGGATCGAGCAGATCAAAATCGAATTTAAATTCATCCTCTTCGGCAATGAGTTGTAGGCCCAGCTCGTATTCCGGGAAATCGCCCGCTTCGATGGCCTCCCACAGATCCCTGCGGTGAAAATCCGGATCGCGACCGGTCAGTTTTTGTGACTCATCCCACACCAGCGAGGCTTTACCTGCCAACGGTTTCCAGTGGAAACGGACAAAGGTCGCTTTCCCTTGTGCATTGATCAGACGGAAGGTGTGAATGCCGAACCCTTCCATCGTCCGATAACTGCGTGGAATACCGCGATCCGACATTGCCCACATGACGTTGTGCAGCGTCTCAGGCTGTAAGGAAACATAGTCCCAGAAGGTGTCGTGCGCGCTCTGTCCTTGCGGAATAGCCCAATGTGGTTCGGGCTTAACGGCGTGCACAAAATCCGGAAACTTATGCGCATCCTGGATAAAAAAGATCGGCGTGTTATTACCGACGAGATCGAAAATTCCCTCTTCGGTATAAAATTTGGTCGCAAAACCGCGGATATCACGTACGGTATCAGCAGACCCCGCGCCGCCCTGTACTGTCGAAAAGCGAACAAAGACCGGGGTAATTTTCTGTGGATCGCACAGAAACGCGGCTTTCGTGATGTCGCTCAGGTCTTTATATGGCTGGAAATAGCCGTGCGCTGCAGATCCGCGGGCGTGAACGATCCTCTCCGGGATACGCTCATGGTCAAAGTGGGTAATTTTCTCGCGCAGGATAAAATCTTCCAACAGCGTAGGGCCACGGCTGCCGGCGCGAAGAGAATTTTGATCGTCGGCGATGCGCACGCCCTGATTGGTGGTCAGCGCATAATTTTCGCTGCCTTTACGAAAGGCGTCGAGGGCGGTGAGCTTATCATTCGCGGTCTCGGGCGCTTTTAAGCTGCCGGGGGCCGTTGGTTGCGCGCCCGGCGGCGTCGGTTCTGGCGTGGGGCGATGTGAACCGTCTGACGGTGCCAGGGAGTCCAGGCCGGGCTGTGATTCACGGGTATCATGCACGGGGGACTGATGGGGGGATTTTTCATTATGCGACATTGAACTCGTCTCCTGCTTTCATCACTGAAATGGGCGTGGTAGTAGTCAAAATCACTCTAACTATAGAACATTTCAGCAATTATGCCGGGGGAGAGCGGAACGGCAGACAGGGTACAACGGGGAAATCGCACGCGCGGAACAGGACGTCGGGGGCGAAGATCGGCTAAAATAGTGTTTTTCTGATTTTTAGCCTTAGAGCCTATCCCAGTAGGCGTTATTGGCGCAGCCAGTTTGGACACGGACAGCGCGCAAAAACCGGAGCGTACACGTAGTACGTGAGGATTTTGAGCACTGCCCAGGACCAAAATGGCAAGTAAAATAGCCCTAATGGGATAGGCTCTTAGCCTCTTTTAGTGAAGCATTAATGATGAAACCTCTTCGCCAGCAAAATCGCCAGATTATTAGCTATATTCCGCGTGTTGAACCCGCGCCGCCGGAACATGCGATAAAAATGGATACGTTTCGCGACGTCTGGATACTGCGCGGTAAATATGTTGCCTTTGTTCTGACGGGGGAGTCATTTCAACGGTCGCCCGCCTTTAGCGTGCCAGAATCGGCGCAACGTTGGGCGAATCAGGTTCGCCAGGAAAACGAAGTCGCTGACTAAGAAAAAAACAAAACGCCGGTACTGGAGACCGGCGTTTTTAGTGACAGACATTTTGAGTTGCTGATCGTCGTGTCTCAGACGATGTGAACTCCCGATAATGTATTATCGATGCGCCAGTTCAGCGTCTTCTTCGCTATCGAGAATGGTTTTATCGGTCTGCTTCAGCCACTGGCTGGTCAGCGTACCCGCGGTCATTGAGCCGCTCACGTTCAGTGCGGTACGGCCCATATCAATCAACGGTTCGACGGAGATTAACAGCGCGACCAGCGTGACCGGTAAGCCCATGGCAGGCAGCACAATCAGCGCGGCGAAGGTCGCGCCGCCGCCAACGCCGGCAACACCCGCCGAACTTACGGTAACGATACCCACCAGCGTGGCTATCCATACGGGGTCTAAGGGGTTGATGCCGACCGTCGGCGCAACCATTACCGCTAACATTGCAGGATAAAGACCGGCACAACCGTTTTGGCCGATGGTCGCGCCAAAAGAGGCAGCAAAGCTGGCGATGGACTCCGGCACGCCCAGGCGGCGGGTTTGCGCTTCGACATTAAGTGGAATGGAGGCGGCGCTGGAGCGGCTGGTAAAGGCAAATGTCAGCACCGGCCACACCTTGCGGAAATATTTCAGCGGGCTAATCCCGTTCACGCCCAATAGTATGCCGTGAACCACAAACATTATCGCCAGACCAAGATATGACGCTACCACGAAGCTTCCAAGCTTAATGATGTCCTGCAAATTAGAGCCGGCAACCACTTTCGTCATCAGCGCCAGTACGCCGTAAGGCGTAAGTTGCATCACCAGACGCACCAGCTTCATCACCCAGCTTTGCAGGGTATCGATAGCAACAAGCACACGCTCGCCTTTTGGCGCATCATCTTTCAGCAGTTTAAGCGCGGCCACGCCCAGGAATGCGGCGAAAATCACCACGCTGATAATAGACGTAGGATTTGCGCCAGTCAGATCCGCAAACGGATTTTTCGGTACAAAAGACAGCACCAGTTGCGGCACGCTGAGATCGGCCACTTTGCCGACATAGCTCGTCTCAATGGCATTCAGACGCGCGGTTTCCGCGCCGCCCTGAACCAGACCTTCCGCCGTCAGTCCGAACAGATTGGTGACCAGCACGCCCACCAGCGCTGCGATAAGGGTAGTAAACAGCAGCGTGCCGATAGTCAGAAAACTGATTTTCCCCAATTGAGAGGCGTTATGCAGTCGTGCCACGGCGCTTAAAATAGAGGCGAATACCAGCGGCATCACAATCATTTGTAGCAATTGCACATAACCGTTGCCGACAATATTGAACCACTGAATGGAGTCTTTTAACACCTGACTGTCAGCGCCATAAATGGTGTGCAGGGCCAGACCAAAGACCACGCCCATCACAAGGCCGACAAGCACTTTTTTAGCCAGACTCCACTGTTTATGACGGGCCTGCGCCAGTACAAACAGCAGAATGACGAACACCGCAATGTTCGCAATTAATGGAAAATTCATCCCCGTTCTCCTGATTTTTTTATTATGAAGCGCTGTGTTTTAGCGATTCTGTTCGCGCAAGATTAGCAGAACTGTGAGCTGGCTCTTATATTCAAATGGAATGGTTTATACCAAAAATGACTTTGGCGTTGATTTACTAATCAATCTGGTGATTTATAAAACGATTGAACTGCATTTGCAGGATAGTGATCATCTGCGAAGACCAGCGTATGACGTTGTTTTCCGGCATGGACTGCGGCATCCACACCGCCCAGGCAAACAACGCCATACATAAAAATCGCTCCAGCTGATTGCCTTTGCGCGGCGCCAGAATAGGCAGGCGGAAACGCCAGCGGCACGGCCACAGTAAGGGAACGCCTGCGGGGGTGAGCATATCCGCGACGATATGGCTTAAATAGCCAAGTACCATGCCTTGCAGCGCATCCGCCGGGATAATCCACGTATCCGGTACCTTGAGATAAAAGGTCGCCAGTAGGGCAAAGACCGCCAGCAGACTATGGGTAAACCCCCGGTGACCGAACGCGCGGGCGATTGGTTTTGATACCCATTTCAGGCGCTGACCAAGAAAAGATTTGGGGTGGTCGATATCCGGCAGCAGACAGGTCAAAATAGCCGAAGGAATAATATGCCACCAGTCGCCGTGCGCAAGGACGGGCGTTAACTCGGCATTCTTGGCGAAAACCGCGCTGGCTATAGAAAAAAGAAGATGTCCTTCCGCCGTCATGATAAAACCCATTAAACTGTCAATTCATACAGTATAGGGTTTTTATACAGTAGGCGGAAGTGGTGACGTTGTAACTCTTTGTCTCTGTCAAAGCCGCTTGCCGTCTGGCTCAGCGGCTAATTGCCCGTTGACTTTGTTTCGGAAACATCTTAACCGAGTAGATGCGCCGCCGTCAGCTCTGTCAGTGAGTTAAGTTTGACATTCGCCAGCGCAAAGCGCGGATCATGCTGGTTTTCTTCTGCTGGCACCACAATGGCGCGCATTCGCGCCGCCTTTGCCGCGATTAAACCATTCACCGAATCTTCCAGCGCCACGCAGGTTAATGGATCAACGCCTAATTTGGCCGCACAATCCAGATAGACCTGCGGGTGCGGTTTGCTGTAGGGCAATTTTTCCGCAGAAGCCAGCGCGTCAAAACTGTCGCGCAGTTCAAACATGGTGAGCACTTTTTCCAGCATATGCAGCGGCGATGCCGAGGCAAGCCCCACTAATAGCCCCTGCGCTTTACACAGCGCCACGGCCTCGCGCACACCCGGCAAAAGAGGGCGCGTCTCTTCGATAAGCGTAATCGCGCGGGCAATAACACGGTTTGTCACTTCCTGGCGATCGGGGCCGCTCCACGGTTGCTGCGCAAACCAGAGATCGACAACCATATCAATGCGTAGCCCAAGCGTGTCTGGTAACTCATGGCGCCGAGTAATATCTACGCCTAAACTTGCCATCACGTCCAGTTCAGCGCGATCCCAGAGCGGTTCGGAATCGATCAGTAGTCCATCCATATCGAAAATTGCAGCAAGAATTTGACGTGGGGTTGACATCACAACCTCTCCTGTTGAGATTAAAAAATAACGAATTAAGCGTTCATTATGACCATGTTCTTAGTATATCGCCCTTAAAGATCAGGCGAAAACGGGAATCAACAGGTAGACTTAGGCCAAAACGACGCGTCTTTATCAAGGGGAACTCATGACGTATCAACAAGCTGGACGCATTGCAATCCTAAAAAGAGTTGTTGGGTGGGTTATTTTTATTCCGGCACTGCTTTCCACGCTCATCTCAGTCCTTAAATTTATGTATGCGCACAGTGAAAAGCAGGAGGGGATAAATGCGGTAATGCTGGATTTTACCCACGTAATGATAGACATGATGCGCGTGAATACGCCGTTTCTGAATGTTTTTTGGTACAACTCGCCGACGCCGAATTTTCAGGGAAGCCTGAATATCGGTTTCTGGCTCATTTTTATTCTGATTTTTGTCGGGCTGGCGATGCAGGATTCCGGCGCCAGAATGAGCCGCCAGTCACGTTTTTTACGTGAAGGCGTGGAAGATCAGTTGATCCTGGAAAAAGCAAAAGGCGCGGAAGGGCTAACGCGTGAGCAGATAGAGTCGCGTATCGTGGTGCCGCACCATACCATCTTTTTACAGTTTTTCCCGCTCTATATTTTGCCGGTCATTATTATCGTGCTCGGCTACTTTTTCTTTTCCTTGTTAGGCTTCATGTAAACTGAAAAATGCCGGATAGCCCGTATCCGGCATGGGCTGTACCTATACCGCAAGCAGCCGATCCATCGCTTTTTGCGCAGTGGCCAGGTGCTGACCGCCAAACAGCCTTGCCCGATTAAGCAGGGTGTAGAGCTGGTAAATCGGCTGCCTGTCGAGAAAATCCAGCGGTAGCGGCGAAACGGACTGATAGCCGTCATAAATCTGCGGTGGCTGATCGGTATGCAGCGGCAGCATTGCCAGATCGCATTCTCTGTCGCCCCAGTAGCAGGCTGGATCGAAGATATAGGGGCCGCCAGGGCCAAGTGCGCAGTTCGCCGACCATAGATCGCCATGCAAAAGAGAAGGCTGCGGTTGATGCGACGCCAGACGTTGCTGAACATGTTCAACAATGGCGTCAATATTACCAAAAGTAATGCCTTTTTCCGCGGCGAGTTCAAGCTGCCAGCCAATGCGCTGTTCGGCGAAAAAAGTCGACCAACGGCGTTGCCAGGTATTCGGCTGCGGCGTGGTGGAGAGCGCGTTGTCAAAATCGAGGCCGAATTGAGGTTGATCGCTCCATTGGTGCAGACGCGCCAGCTGTTGCCCAAGAATAAACGCATTATGGGCATCCAGCGGGCGGGGCGAGAGATAGTCCATGACTAAAAAGCTGTAATCCCGATCCGAACCTACCGCCCATACCTTAGGCACAACAACGGTTTTACTGCGGGAGAGCAGCTCCAGCTGATCGGCCTCAGCGGTAAAACCGCGAAGCATTTCTCGTTCATCGCACTTCACGAAAAAATCATGGCCTGCATAACGTAAAT
Organism: Salmonella sp. 741265116_PST; assembly: GCF_046567715.1. Lineage (NCBI taxonomy): Bacteria > Pseudomonadati > Pseudomonadota > Gammaproteobacteria > Enterobacterales > Enterobacteriaceae > Salmonella > Salmonella sp. 741265116_PST. The sequence continues at coordinate 54,276 of NZ_JBKFPH010000002.1, forward strand.
GCCATGCGGCATGAACTTCTCCGCCTGGCAGTTCATTACGCAGTTCGATTTCGCCTTCACCGACTTGCTCGCTTAAAAGACGACTGATAGCTTGCCACATAATGTCTCTCCCCACGTTGTCTGCCAGATCATAAGGTTAGCGCAAAAATGCGGTTAAAAAATACGAACTAACGCACATCGCGGACGCGCCGCGGCGGGAATGGCACTTATTGTGCGTTTTTACTCCACGCCTCCCAGGTCGCCACGGTAATGTCGACATCCTTATCTAACGCGCTTTTCGCAAGTCCGGCGACAAGCGCTTTGATTTCATCAGCGCTCTGAGCGCTAACAAAGCCAAATGTATTGGTGCCGAGCTCATGCACATTCCCTTCATCGTCCGTTAATGTCAGCAAAAAACCGCTACGCGTCAGATGGTTATTGAGTTCGTTAATCTCGGTCAGGGAATCTTCATGGAAGGTTACGGTAATAACATAACGGGTAATATCGCCACTGGCCATCGTTCACCTCGTTGGGAGCAACTGTATTTTTAACCGCGGCGAATGCGCCGTCCGTTAACCGATTTTCCGGTATCCCCCTCGCCGAGGGGGATACGATTATTACGCGGAAAGATAGGCGTATATTTTTTGGGTATCGTCATGAGAACACAGACGCGTACCTTGATTGAGCGTAGCGGCGCTGCCTGCCGCCACACCGAAGCGCACCATCTCTTCCAGCGACGCGTCTTGCGCCAGTTTTAACGTCATCGCGCCCACCATACTGTCGCCTGCGCCGACAGTACTTTGACTTTTCACCGGGGGAGGAACAACCTGGATGCAATTCTCACTGTCTATGCCCAGCGCCCCTTGCGGCCCCAGAGAGACCACTACCCGGCGAGCCTTGCCGCTTTGCACTAATTCCTGGGCCGCTTTACGCACATCATCAGGCTGCGTCAGATCGCGATTGACCAACGCGCTCAATTCTTTCAGGTTAGGTTTCACCAGTTCGATATCGCCAAGCGCCAGCGCGGCGGTGAGCGCGTCGCCAGAGCTATCAATAATGCAGCGAATGCCTTGCTTCTGCGCGGCGGAAATCAGTTGCGTAAGTTTCTCGACCTTAACGCCGGGCGGAAGGCTGCCGCTGATAACCAAAATTGCCCCGGATTCAATTTCCAGTACCTGTTCTTCAAGCTGGCGAAATTCGTCATCGTCCAGCGTGGCGCCGGGCATAACAAAACGATACTGTTCGCCGCTGGACTCGACGTGGACGTGCAGGTTCTGACGCGTCCAGTCCTTCGCATCGACGGTAGACACGGGGACATTTTCGTCAGCCAGTAGTGCGACCAGATGTTCGCCGGTAGCGCCGCCAGCCGGGAAAATTGCGGTCGCGGTGCCGCCAAGATGCGCAATGGCGCGAGCGACATTAATACCCCCGCCGCCGGGTTCGAATACCGGCGCGGAGCACCGCAGTTTACCTTCGGGATAAATTTGCGGCGTGATTGTTGCGCTATCGAGAGAGGGCGCAAGCGTCAACGTATAGATACGTACCATCGTTACCTCCTGTTAGGCTGATTTCAGTCTGGCACTTAATCCCCGGAAAGTGAAGGAATTAACAATATGATTTTCCGGATCTTTATTTAAAGAAGTACGATGTAAAGTTATATAAATAAATGAATGCTTCGGGAGGGTTCTTATTCAAAAAATGAAATAGTAATTGATTGCTATGTTATTCGGGGCTTCTTATAATTCGCTACCTTTCCAGGGGCGTTTGTCATTGATCCCTATGAAAGTTTCCGGGACCGTCGTGGTCTCTTTTTTAGTTGTACGGACTCTATATAAATGAAGCTTTTGAAGGCAGTACCCGCCGTAGTTATGCTGGCGGGTGGCGTGTTCGCGTCTCTGTATGCCGCCGCCGATGATTCCGTTTTTACTGTCATGGATGATCCCTCCACCGCGAAAAAACCTTTTGAAGGTAATCTGAATGCGGGTTACCTTGCTCAGTCAGGCAATACTAAAAGTTCTTCCTTAACGGCTGACACAGCGATGACCTGGTATGGACAACGTACCGCCTGGTCATTATGGGGCAATGCCAGCAATACCTCCTCTAATGATGAACGCTCTTCAGAAAAATATGCGGTAGGCGCGCGTAACCGTTTTAATATGACGGATTATGATTATACCTTTGGCCAGGCCAGTTGGCTGACAGACCGTTTCAACGGTTATCGTCAGCGCGACGTACTGACCGCCGGTTACGGGCGGCAGTTCCTTAATGGTCCAGTACACAGCTTCCGTTTTGAATTCGGTCCAGGGGTTCGCTATGACGAACATACGGACGATACCACTGAAACGCAGCCGTTGGGTTATGCTTCCGGCAGCTATGCCTGGCAGTTAACTGACAATGCTAAGTTTACACAGGGGGTGTCAGTATTTGGCGCAGAAGACACCACACTAAATTCGGAAACAGCCCTCAATGTCGCCATTAACGAACATTTTGGTCTAAAGGTGGGGTATAATTTAACGTGGAACTCGCAGCCGCCTGAATCAGCGCCTGAACATACCGATCGTCGCACTACGGTAACGCTTGGCTATAAGATGTAATATTGTACCGGGTTACGTTACGTAGCCCGGTTATTCCGTGGTGACGCCTCAGAAGAAGAAGGTGATGTCGCCGTTGATATAAGAATAGTCGTCTCCGGTGCGAAATTCCGACGTGACTTTGTTTAAGGAAAGAGAAAATGCGACGGGAGAATAGCCGACGGTAGCACCGACGCGATATTCATCCACGGTTTTATTAATATCCACCGTTTCCATTTTTGTTTGCAGCGTTTTCCCCTGTAACGTGTAGTTTTTATCAACTTCCCTGCGCTCAACGCCAGCAAATACCTTATAGATCAATCCCTCTTTTTGAGTGTGTATTAACCCTCGGCGGGACAGTAACCCAAACCCATTATCAGAGTTGAAGGTCTTATCATTTCCCAGCGCAACGGTTGCGCCGTACCCTAAATACTGGAAGAGATTGCCGCCGACAGCAGAGACTTCTGGATAGAAGCCCACATTGACGCCCAGAATATCAATAGCTGGCGTAAGGGAGACCATTCCTTTTGCCGTGTAACCATAACGGTTTTCAATTTGATCCTGCCAGGCAGGGTATTTTTCTGCGCCTATTATTCGATGCGCCCGATTCTGAACCTCCTGACCGCCTGCGTCAGGACCAATAACGCCAATATCGGTACCTAAACGATAACGTAACCAATTGGTGGCTAATGAATTCCACTCCAGTCCGGTATGAAGAAAGGCGCTGAACGCGCGGTCGCCTTTGACGGCTTCAGGCTTTCTCTTGTTGGCGCCTGATGGAGAATAAATATCTTGCGCGATATGAAAAGAGAGTTGACTGGCGTCAGTGAGATCGTGGCTGTAGCCTAAAAAGAGCCCGGCAGTATAATCACCCCGGTCTGCAGCCGGGTGCCCATAAAGGGCATTTAAGGATGGTTGAAATATACCTGCATCATCATTCGCCACTGAAATAGCAAGGCTACTGGCATTGGCCATTGTGGTCGTACTGAGTATGGCGGCAATCATCGTTGCGCAATAGCTGTATTTGTTCACTTTTTACCCCTGAATATGAAAGTGAATACTCTTATTTTTACAAAGTAATAAGCACAGCAGCATGATGCGCAGTGCTTATTAAACCTTTAAGAGCCTATCCCATTAGGGCTATTTTACTTGCCATTTTGGACCTGGGCAGTGCTCAAAATCCTCACGTACTACGTGTACGCTCCGGTTTTTGCGCGCTGTCCGTGTCCAAACTGGCTGCGCCAATAACGCCTGGTGGGATAGGCTCTAAATATAACTAAACTCCTGCCAGCAATGAGTCATTGAGAGGATACGTTGCCTTAATGTTGAAAAATGGTGTTGAAAAACATACGTCAGATATTATTGAATATCCATCTTTCATTCGCTATCTGAGTGCGAGAAATTATTGGCTTCACGATTATGCATATAATACGATGTTTTTTGGTATCAACATGAATATCATGTTGTGTTCTTTTGAGCTCATTTTCTTTGAGGGCTTCGATGTTTATCTGTTATTAATTTTTAAATTTTTACCGTGATAGTGTTGTCTTTAATGATGAGAGTATTTAACGATTGGTAGGGTAATATAACCAAATCATTACCATCCGAACTATTAGGGCGGTTATTATTAAGGAAGAAAAAATGAATAAAATCATTAATCTGCTAAAATTACTGCCCGTAGTATTATTAAGCGCATGTACTACATCGTATCCTCCCCAGGATACAACATCGGCACCCGAGTTACCCCATCGTAACGTACTCGTCCAGCAACCTGATAACTGTAGCGTTGGCTGTCCTCAAGGAGGAAGTCAACAAACAATTTATCGCCATGTCTATACGCTCAATAATAATAGCGCCACGAAATTTGCCAACTGGGTTGCCTATAGCGTGACAAAGACCAGCCAGGCAAGCGGTCGCCCGCGGAACTGGGCGCAGGACCCCGATTTACCGTCCTCGGATACGTTGGCCCCTTCGGCCTATAAAAATGCCCATACGCTATTAAAAGTCGACAGGGGACACCAGGCCCCGTTGGCAGGATTGGGCGGCGTTTCGGACTGGCCGTCGTTAAATTATTTATCGAATATTACGCCGCAGAAATCCGCCCTGAACCAGGGAGCATGGGCTGCACTGGAAAACCGGGTGCGCGAACTTGCCAAACAGGCTGATGTATCTGCAGTGCACGTAGTGACCGGCCCCCTTTTTGAGCGGCATATCGCCACATTGCCAGAAGATGCTGCGGTAGAAATTCCCAGCGGGTACTGGAAAGTTTTATTCACCGGAACGGCGCCGTCAAAAAGTGAAGGAAATTACGCTGCGTTTATTATGGATCAGAATACGCCCCGTTCGGCGAATTTTTGCGACTATCAGGTTACCGTGGAGGCTATCGAACATAATACGAAGCCAGTGCTGACGCTGTGGTCTGCCTTGCCTGAAGCGGTAGCCAGCGAGGTGAAAACAACAAAGGGGAGTCTGGCGCAGAAGTTAGGTTGTCGATGAGAAGCGCTATACGGCGCGTAGAAAGATAACGGAGAAATCCTGTCAAGGGTCTTGATTTGATACAGAGTGATGCAATCTCCCTTTTTTTAGTGTTACCATCATCATGCCGGACGAAAATAGCGATTTTCGTCTGTGTCGAAGGTTGTGCGCCAATTTAGCAATGGTTGGCTAGATGGATACACAACTCACTGTCAATAAATTCATTTTCTCTTTGTATGTGATCTTGCGTATGGGTCACCACTGCAAATAAGGATATAACATGCCTGTTATTACTCTTCCTGATGGCAGCCAACGCCATTATGACCACCCTGTAAGCCCGATGGATGTTGCTCTGGACATTGGTCCTGGCCTGGCGAAAGCCACCATTGCGGGCCGTGTGAATGGCGAGCTGGTTGATGCTTCCGATCTGATTGAAAATGATGCGACGCTTTCCATCATCACCGCAAAAGATGAAGAGGGTCTGGAGATCATTCGTCACTCTTGCGCGCATCTGTTAGGTCACGCTATCAAGCAACTTTGGCCGCACACGAAAATGGCGATCGGCCCGGTTGTCGACAACGGTTTTTACTATGACGTTGATCTTGACCGCACGCTAACTCAGGAAGATGTCGAAGCGCTCGAAAAGCGGATGCATGAGCTCGCCGAGAAAAATTACGACGTTATCAAGAAAAAGGTGAGCTGGCATGACGCGCGCGAAACCTTCGTGAAGCGCGGCGAGACTTACAAAGTCGCTATTCTTGATGAAAATATCGCCCATGATGATAAGCCAGGCTTGTACCATCATGAAGAATATGTCGACATGTGTCGTGGTCCGCACGTGCCGAATATGCGTTTCTGTCATCACTTTAAACTGATGAAAACTGCCGGCGCATACTGGCGCGGTGACAGCAATAATAAGATGCTGCAGCGTATTTACGGTACGGCATGGGCAGATAAAAAAGCCCTGAGCGCTTATCTGCAGCGCCTGGAAGAGGCCGCAAAACGCGACCACCGTAAAATTGGTAAGCAGCTCGACCTGTATCATATGCAGGAAGAAGCGCCGGGCATGGTGTTCTGGCATAACGACGGCTGGACTATCTTCCGCGAGCTGGAGGTCTTTGTTCGTTCTAAACTCAAAGAGTACCAGTATCAAGAAGTTAAAGGCCCGTTCATGATGGACCGTGTGCTGTGGGAAAAAACCGGGCACTGGGACAACTATAAAGATGCGATGTTCACCACGTCCTCAGAAAACCGCGAATATTGTATCAAGCCGATGAACTGCCCGGGCCACGTTCAGATCTTTAACCAGGGTCTGAAATCCTATCGTGATTTGCCGCTGCGTATGGCGGAATTCGGTAGCTGCCACCGTAACGAGCCATCAGGCGCGCTGCATGGTCTGATGCGTGTACGCGGCTTTACGCAGGATGATGCGCATATCTTCTGCACCGAAGAGCAGATCCGCGATGAAGTTAACGCTTGTATTCGTATGGTCTACGATATGTACAGCACCTTTGGCTTCGAGAAGATCGTCGTCAAGCTTTCCACTCGTCCTGACAAGCGTATCGGCAGCGATGAGATGTGGGATCGTGCTGAGGCGGATCTGGCGGTTGCGCTGGAAGAAAATAATATCCCGTTTGAGTATCAACTGGGTGAAGGCGCATTCTACGGTCCGAAAATTGAATTTACCTTATATGACTGCCTCGATCGTGCATGGCAGTGCGGTACAGTACAGCTGGACTTCTCCTTACCGTCTCGTCTGAGCGCCTCCTATGTAGGCGAAGACAACGAGCGTAAGGTACCGGTAATGATTCACCGTGCGATTCTTGGGTCGATGGAACGCTTCATCGGTATCCTGACCGAAGAGTTCGCTGGTTTCTTCCCGACATGGCTTGCGCCGGTTCAGGTAGTCGTGATGAATATTACCGATTCGCAGTCTGAATACGTTAACGAATTGACGCAGAAACTACAAAATGCGGGCATTCGTGTAAAAGCAGACTTGAGAAATGAGAAGATTGGCTTTAAAATCCGCGAGCACACTTTACGTCGTGTCCCTTATATGTTGGTCTGTGGTGATAAAGAGGTGGAAGCAGGCAAAGTTGCCGTTCGCACCCGCCGCGGTAAAGACCTGGGCAGTCTGGACGTAAATGACGTGATTGAGAAGCTGCAACAAGAGATTCGCAGCCGCAGTCTTCAACAACTGGAGGAATAAAGTATTAAAGGCGGAAAACGAGTTCAAACGGCGCGTCCGAATCGTATTAATAGCGAAATTCGCGCGCAAGAAGTTCGCTTAACAGGTCTGGAAGGCGAGCAGCTTGGTATTGTGAGTCTGAGAGAAGCTCTGGAAAAAGCTGAAGAAGCCGGAGTAGACTTAGTCGAAATCAGCCCTAACGCCGAGCCGCCGGTTTGTCGTATAATGGATTACGGCAAATTCCTCTATGAAAAGAGTAAGTCTTCTAAGGAACAGAAGAAAAAGCAAAAAGTTATCCAGGTGAAGGAAATTAAATTCCGTCCTGGGACAGATGAAGGCGACTATCAGGTAAAACTCCGCAGCCTGATTCGCTTTCTCGAAGAGGGCGATAAGGCCAAAATCACGCTGCGTTTCCGCGGCCGTGAGATGGCCCACCAGCAAATCGGTATGGAAGTGCTTAATCGCGTGAAAGACGATTTGCAAGAACTGGCAGTGGTCGAATCCTTCCCAACGAAGATCGAAGGCCGCCAGATGATCATGGTGCTTGCTCCTAAGAAGAAACAGTAAGGCCTTCAAGTAACAATTCTGTGAAGCCTTCGGGCTTCACAGGTTTTGTTCGCCTATGTTTCGTTTATTAACAATGCGAAGTGGAAGTTATTAAAATGCCAAAAATTAAGACCGTACGCGGTGCTGCTAAGCGCTTCAAAAAAACCGGTAAAGGTGGTTTTAAGCACAAGCACGCTAACCTGCGTCACATTCTGACCAAAAAAGCGACTAAACGTAAACGTCACCTGCGTCCGAAAGCCATGGTTTCTAAAGGCGATCTGGGCCTGGTTATCGCGTGCCTGCCGTACGCATAAGCCGTTAACGTTTTTAACTTTTTAATTAGAATAGATACAGGAGAGCACATATGGCTCGCGTAAAACGTGGTGTAATTGCACGCGCACGTCACAAGAAAATTTTGAAACAAGCCAAAGGCTACTACGGTGCGCGTTCTCGCGTATACCGCGTTGCCTTCCAGGCAGTTATCAAAGCTGGTCAGTATGCTTACCGTGACCGTCGTCAACGTAAGCGTCAGTTCCGTCAACTGTGGATTGCGCGTATCAACGCAGCAGCACGTCAGAACGGTATTTCTTACAGCAAATTCATCAACGGCCTGAAAAAAGCCTCTGTTGAAATCGACCGTAAGATCCTGGCTGATATCGCCGTATTCGACAAAGTCGCGTTCACCGCGCTGGTTGAAAAAGCGAAAGCAGCTCTGGCATAAGCCAGTGAAAAGAGGGAGCCTGGCTCCCTCTCTTTTATTTACTGTTCAGTGAGTTGACAATTGACCTGTAACCCTTTTCAATAAAGGATGTTCGGTTTTACCACATAAGGTAACGCAAGCATGAACGCTGCTATTTTCCGTTTCTTTTTTTACTTTAGCACCTGATCCCAGGAGGCTAGCGCGTGAAAAACGAAACGAAAAACAGCGCAAAAAAGCCTCCTGATGGAGGCTTTTTTTGTATCTGAAATCGAGAGATTACGTCCAATGAACCGGTGTCTTCACCGACACAATGAGGAAAACCATGTCACATCTCGCAGAGCTGGTTGCCAATGCAGCGGCCGCCATTAACCAGGCGTCAGATGTTGCCGCGTTAGACAATGTACGCGTCGAATATTTGGGCAAGAAAGGGCATTTAACCCTTCAGATGACGACCCTACGCGATCTGCCGCCGGAAGAGCGTCCAGCAGCCGGGGCAGTCATTAACGCCGCGAAAGAGCAGGTACAACAGGCTCTTAACGCGCGTAAAGCCGAGCTGGAAAGCGCAGCGCTTAACGCCCGTCTGGCCGCTGAAACCATCGATATCTCCCTGCCGGGGCGCCGTATTGAGAACGGCGGTCTGCATCCGGTCACGCGTACCATTGACCGTATTGAAAGTTTCTTCGGCGAGCTTGGTTTTACCGTGGCGACTGGCCCGGAAATCGAAGATGACTACCATAACTTCGATGCGTTAAACATTCCGGGTCATCATCCGGCCCGCGCCGATCATGATACCTTCTGGTTTGACGCGACCCGTCTGCTGCGGACCCAGACGTCTGGCGTCCAGATCCGGACGATGAAAGCGCAGCAACCGCCGATCCGTATTATTGCGCCGGGCCGTGTATACCGTAATGACTACGACCAGACGCATACTCCGATGTTCCATCAGATGGAAGGTCTGATTGTTGATACCAACATCAGCTTCACCAACCTCAAAGGTACGCTGCACGACTTCCTGCGCAATTTCTTTGAGGAGGATCTGCAGATTCGCTTCCGTCCTTCTTATTTTCCGTTTACCGAACCTTCTGCGGAAGTGGATGTGATGGGTAAAAACGGCAAATGGCTGGAAGTGCTGGGCTGCGGGATGGTGCATCCGAATGTGCTGCGTAATGTCGGTATCGATCCGGAAATCTATTCTGGCTTCGCTTTTGGTATGGGGATGGAACGTCTGACCATGTTGCGTTACGGCGTCACCGACCTGCGTTCATTCTTCGAAAACGATCTGCGTTTCCTCAAACAGTTTAAATAAAGGCAGGATAAAACAATGAAATTCAGCGAACTGTGGTTACGCGAGTGGGTTAACCCGGCAATTGATAGCGATGCGTTGGCTAACCAGATTACGATGGCTGGCCTGGAAGTAGACGGCGTTGAGCCGGTCGCGGGAAGCTTCAATGGCGTTGTGGTTGGGGAAGTGGTTGAGTGCGCCCAGCATCCGAACGCTGACAAATTGCGTGTAACGAAAGTCAACGTCGGCGGAGAACGCCTGTTGGATATCGTCTGCGGCGCGCCAAACTGTCGTCAGGGGCTGAAAGTAGCGGTGGCCACCATTGGCGCTATCCTGCCGGGCGATTTCAAAATTAAAGCGGCGAAACTGCGCGGCGAACCGTCTGAAGGGATGCTGTGCTCCTTCTCCGAACTGGGGATTTCCGACGATCACAGCGGCATTATCGAACTGCCGGCGGATGCGCCGCTGGGTACCGATATCCGTGAATACCTGAAGCTTGACGACAATACCATCGAAATTAGCGTCACGCCGAACCGTGCGGATTGCTTAGGTATCATCGGCGTTGCGCGTGATGTGGCGGTACTGAACAAAGCGCCGCTCCAGGAGCCTGAAATGGCACCGGTTACGGCAACCATCAGCGATACGCTGCCGATTACGGTAGAGGCCGCTGATGCGTGTCCACGCTATCTTGGCCGGGTGGTAAAAGGCATCAATGTTAACGCGCCGACGCCGCTGTGGATGAAAGAGAAACTGCGTCGCTGCGGTATTCGCTCCATCGATGCGGTGGTTGACGTCACGAACTATGTGCTGCTCGAACTGGGTCAGCCAATGCATGCTTTTGATAAAGATCGCATTGATGGCGGTATTGTCGTGCGGATGGCAAAAGAGGGTGAAACCGTTGTCCTGCTGGACGGTAGCGAAGCGACGTTAAATGCGGACACGCTGGTGATCGCCGATCACCATAAGGCGCTGGGGATAGCCGGTATTTTTGGCGGCGAACATTCCGGCGTGAACGGCGAAACGCAAAATGTGCTGCTGGAATGTGCGTACTTTAATCCGCTGTTTATCACCGGTCGCGCTCGCCGCCACGGTCTGCATACCGATGCGTCTCATCGCTACGAGCGCGGGGTGGACCCGGCGCTGCAATATAAAGCGATAGAGCGCGCCACTCGTCTGCTTCTTGATATCTGTGGCGGTGATGCGGGTCCGATAATTGATGTGAGCAACGAAGCAACGTTGCCGAAACCCGCCACCATTACGCTGCGTCGCAGTAAACTGGATCGCCTGATCGGGCATCATATTGCGGATGAGCAGGTCAGTGATATTCTGCGTCGTCTGGGCTGTGAAGTGACCGAAGGGCAGGACGAGTGGAAAGCCGTGGCGCCGACCTGGCGTTTCGATATGGAAATTGAAGAAGATCTGGTGGAAGAGGTGGCCCGCGTTTACGGCTATAACAATATTCCGGACGAGCCAATCCAGGCCGGTTTAATCATGGGGACGCACCGTGAAGCCGATCTGTCGTTGAAGCGGGTTAAAACCATGCTGAACGACAAAGGCTATCAGGAAGTGATTACCTATAGCTTTGTCGATCCTAAAGTACAACAGCTCATCCATCCAGGCGCAGAAGCGCTGCTGCTGCCAAACCCTATCTCCGTTGAGATGTCGGCGATGCGTCTGTCTCTGTGGAGCGGATTGTTGGCGACGGTGGTCTATAACCAAAACCGTCAGCAGAATCGCGTGCGTATTTTTGAAACCGGTTTACGTTTCGTTCCGGATACACAAGCCAATCTGGGTATTCGACAGGATCTGATGCTGGCTGGCGTGATTTGCGGCAACCGCTATGATGAGCACTGGAACCTGGCAAAAGAGACCGTTGATTTCTATGATTTGAAAGGCGATCTGGAAGCGGTATTGGATTTAACCGGCAAACTGGGTGATATCCAGTTTAAGGCGGAGATGAATCCGGCTCTGCATCCGGGACAGTCGGCAGCGATTTATCTGAAAGATGAACGTATTGGTTTTATTGGGGTTGTTCATCCTGAACTGGAACGTAAACTGGATCTGAATGGTCGTACGCTGGTGTTTGAACTGGAATGGAATAAGCTCGCAGACCGTATCGTGCCGCAGGCGCGGGAGATTTCACGCTTCCCGGCCAACCGTCGCGATATTGCGGTTGTTGTTGCAGAAAACGTTCCCGCAGCGGATATTTTATCCGAATGTAAGAAAGTTGGCGTAAATCAGGTAGTTGGCGTAAACTTATTTGACGTGTACCGCGGTAAGGGTGTTGCGGAGGGTTATAAGAGCCTCGCTATCAGCCTGATCCTTCAGGATACCAACCGTACACTCGAAGAAGAGGAGATTGCCGCTACCGTCGCCAAATGTGTAGAGGCATTAAAAGAGCGATTCCAGGCATCATTGAGGGATTGAACCTATGGCGCTTACAAAAGCTGAAATGTCAGAATATCTGTTTGATAAGCTTGGGCTTAGCAAGCGGGATGCCAAAGAACTGGTTGAACTGTTTTTCGAAGAGATCCGTCGTGCTCTGGAAAACGGTGAGCAGGTGAAACTCTCTGGTTTTGGTAACTTCGATCTGCGTGATAAAAATCAACGTCCGGGGCGTAACCCGAAAACGGGTGAAGATATTCCTATTACAGCACGGCGCGTGGTGACCTTCAGACCCGGGCAGAAGTTAAAGAGCCGGGTCGAAAACGCTTCGCCCAAAGAAGAGTAATCAGATCCAGGCATAACATCCATCAGGGTGTATTGCGGCAGATACGCTGCCATCCCGAAAGTAGATCAGCGGGATGACAGCGTATCTGTCAGCCTGAAAGATGACCCGTATAACTAAAAAGGCCGCATTGCGGCCTTTTTTCTTTCAAGTAAAGGATACCCACCGTAAAATCACGCTACCTCTTTTCAGCTGAATGGATAACATGCTGACTTTTGCCCGCCAACAACAGCGACGAAACGTTCGCTGGCTTCTGAGCCTGTCACTGCTGGTGCTACTGGCTACACTTCTGAGCTTATGCGCAGGCGAACAGTGGATTACCCCCGGTGACTGGTTAAGCGCCCGGGGGGAACTGTTTGTCTGGCAAATCCGCCTTCCCCGCACGCTTGCGGTATTGCTGGTTGGCGCTGCGCTGGCGCTATCTGGCACCGTGATGCAGGCGCTGTTTGAAAACCCACTTGCTGAACCGGGCCTGCTCGGCGTTTCGAATGGGGCCGGTGTTGGGCTTATTGCCGCCGTCTTACTGGGGCAGGGGCAACTGCCAGGATGGGCGCTGGGACTGTGCGCTATAGCTGGCGCGCTCACTATTACGTTAATCCTGCTGCGTTTTGCGCGCCGCCATCTCTCTACCAGCCGCTTGTTGTTGGCGGGCGTCGCGCTGGGCATTATCTGTAGCGCGCTGATGACGTGGGCTATCTATTTTTCCACCTCTTTCGATCTGCGGCAATTAATGTACTGGATGATGGGAGGATTCGGCGGCGTTGACTGGCAGCAGAGCTGGCTAATGATTGCGCTCATCCCGGTACTGATCTGGATATGTTGCCAGTCGCAATCGCTGAATATGCTGGCGCTAGGGGAAACCTCGGCGCGGCAGCTTGGCCTGCCGCTGTGGTTCTGGCGCAATTTGTTGGTCGTCGCCACCGGCTGGATGGTGGGCGTCAGCGTGGCGATGGCGGGGGCGATTGGTTTTATCGGTCTGGTTATTCCGCACATCCTGCGCTTATGTGGTTTAACCGATCACCGGGTTTTACTTCCCGGCTGCGCGCTGGCCGGGGCTATCGCCCTGCTATTGGCTGATGTGGTCGCCCGACTGGCGCTGGCGTCGGCTGAATTGCCTATCGGGGTGGTCACCGCCACATTGGGGGCGCCAGTGTTTATCTGGCTGCTGCTCAAATCCGCGCGTTAGCGCATTGGTAAACAACTGCTTTCATCATTCGCAGTCTATGATTAAAGGCTAACGATGAAACCCGCTATTCTACCGACATCAGGGAGACACCATGCAAAACTCGCTTCTTAATACTCACGTTACGACGATTGATGGAGAAGTCACCACTCTTGAGAAATACGCCGGAAAAGTGCTGCTCATTGTAAACGTCGCCTCCAGATGTGGTCTGACGCCGCAATATGAACAGCTGGAAAATATCCAGAAGGCGTGGGCAGATCAGGGGTTTATCGTGTTGGGTTTTCCCTGCAACCAGTTTATGGGGCAGGAGCCAGGCAGCGAAGAGGAGATTAAAACCTATTGCGCCAGCACCTGGGGCGTCACGTTCCCGATGTTCAGTAAAATTGATGTGAATGGCGACGCGCGCCATCCGCTGTATCAAAAACTGATTGCCGCTGCGCCAACGGCAGTCGCGCCGGAGAAGAGCGGCTTTTACGAACGGATGGTAAGCAAAGGGCGTACGCCACTCTATCCGGATGATGTTCTGTGGAATTTTGAAAAATTTTTGGTAGGCCGGGATGGTCAGGTGGTACAGCGTTTTTCGCCGGATATGACGCCTGAAGATCCTATTGTGATGGAAAGCATAAAAATCGCGTTGGCAAAATAATGTCTCAATTGATGCAATTAAAGGACGTCGCCGAGAGCACCCGCCTGGGGCCGCTTTCCGGCGAAGTAAGCGCAGGAGAGATCCTTCATCTTGTCGGGCCGAACGGCGCCGGGAAAAGCACGCTACTGGCGCGTATGGCGGGGTTAACCTCCGGCGAGGGGAGCATCAGGTTTGGCGGAGCGCCGCTGGAAGCATGGGCGACGGCAACGCTCGCCCAACACCGCGCTTATCTTGCGCAACAGCAAAATCCGCCGTTCGCCATGCCGGTCTGGCATTACCTGACATTGCATCAACCGGATAAAACGCGAACCGGGCAGCTTAACGAGGTGGCCGATATGCTTGGATTGGGCGACAAACTGGGGCGAAGCGTGAATCAGCTTTCCGGCGGCGAGTGGCAGCGTGTTCGCCTTGCTGCCGTTGTACTACAAATTCATCCTGACGCTAATCCGGTCGGTCAATTATTGCTGCTTGATGAGCCGATGAACAGTCTCGATGTTGCGCAACAAAACGCTTTGGATCGGGTATTACATCATTTGTGTCAGGCAGGAATCGCGATTGTGATGAGTAGCCACGACCTGAACCACACGCTGCGCCATGCGCATAAAGCCTGGTTACTAAAGCGCGGTAAACTCATCGCCTGTGGCTGCCGGGAAGAGGTGCTCACCCCCTCTTATCTGGCGCAAGCCTACGGTCTGCGCTTTCGACGACTCGACGTTGAGGGGCATCCAATGCTCATTTCGGCCACTTAAGTAAAATCGTTTCTTGAAAAGCAGGTAATTTCGACGCTAAATTAATACCAAAATAAAAACAGAGGATTGTTGCGGCATGCGTTTTTGGCTTCTTGTTATCACAGCATTGTTCCTGGCAGGATGCAGTACTCATCAGGCACCGGCGCCAAACGCCAGATTATCAGACTCCATTACCGTCATTGCGGGTCTGAACGATCAGTTGCAGTCCTGGCGCGGTACGCCATACCGTTACGGCGGCATGAGTCGCAGAGGCGTGGACTGTTCCGGCTTTGTGGTAGTCACTATGCGCGACAAGTTTGATTTGCAGTTGCCTCGTGATACGCGTGAACAATCAAAAATCGGCACCAGAATCGATAAAGATGAATTGCTGCCCGGAGATTTGGTTTTCTTTAAAACCGGTTCGGGCGAAAGTGGTTTACATGTTGGTATTTACGATACAAATAATGAGTTTATTCATGCCTCTACCAGTCGTGGCGTGATGCGTTCATCGCTGGATAATGTGTACTGGCGAAAAAACTTCTGGCAGGCACGGCGAATTTAACCTCGCAGACGATATAAATTTTATAGTCTATTTTTAACATACCGTCGGTTGAACTTATGACATCTGTTGTCATCATATATAATGATATAACCGTAGCATTTACAAACGTACTTTTATTAAAAACGGGCGTGCTCACGCCCTGTTAAAAGTACAACATTGGATATTGGTTTATAATCAGAGTAAGTTAAAAAAAGGAACCGGTTCACCGGTAAACAAGAAAAATGATGACGCTTCAATTAGTATCTGAAGTTACGTCTGTTTCCGTCCGTAGTGACTGGATGGCGAATAGCGTCCTAACCATGGGACTGGCGTAATGATTGCTTCACTTGATGAGCTTTACCATTCCGAACTCTTTTTCCTTCCCGTCATGGATGAAAACGCTCGGCTTGTTGGTTTAGAGATTATTGCAACGTTTGCCGCTGAAGACGGCGCCGTGCGGATGCCGACTGAGTTGGTAGCGCCTCGCCTTTCGGTGGAGGAACAATACTGTCTGTTTGTTGAAAAACTGGCGTTGTTAGAAACCTGTCAGCACTTTTTTATTCAGCATAAACTTATTGCATGGCTTAATTTACCGCCTGCAATTAGTGACTTATTATTATTAGATAGCGAACTTTTTTCCCGGGCAGCGCGCTTTCCGTTTCTTGAATTAGCTATAAATGAGAATTATCCTGGGTTAAACCAGGGCAAAAACAATGAAACGTTAGCTAATCTGGCAATGCATTTTCCATTAATGCTGGCAAATTTTGGGGCAGGCGAGGCATCGACTAAAGCTATTTTCGATGGGCTTTTCAAACGAGTCATGTTGGATAAAAATTTTATTCAGCAGCGAGCTGAAATGATCTCATTCGAACCATTCATGCACGCTATTGTTGCCCAGATCTCCTCCAGCTGCGAGTCGCTGATGATTGCCGGTATTGATACTGAGGCGATGTTTGCGCGCGCAGCGCCATTGGGGTTTAGCGCATTCCAGGGCGGACTATGGCCTTCGGTGCCGGTAAGCCAGCTCATTAAACTCGTTCAGCGATAACCTTTCTGTTTGCCGGTGTTTAACCGGTGATTAACCGTCTACACTGAAGACAGGAGGCCCTATGACCCTGTCTTTTACTGCCCGTTGGCGCGATGAATTGCCAGCAACGTATACCGCGCTTTTACCCACACCGTTAAAAAATGCGCGACTGATTTGGTATAACGACGAACTGGCGCAGCAGTTAGCCATTCCCGCGTCGTTATTTGACGCTACTAATGGCGCTGGCGTTTGGGGCGGCGAAACCTTATTACCCGGTATGTCGCCTGTCGCGCAGGTATATAGCGGGCATCAGTTCGGCGTCTGGGCGGGGCAACTCGGCGACGGACGCGGTATTTTGCTGGGCGAACAGCTCCTGGCGGATGGCTCGACCCTCGACTGGCATCTGAAAGGCGCCGGATTAACACCCTATTCGCGAATGGGGGATGGACGCGCCGTCCTGCGTTCAACCATACGAGAAAGCCTTGCCAGCGAAGCCATGCATTATCTGGGTATTCCCACTACGCGCGCGTTATCTATCGTAGCCAGCGATACGCCGGTTCAGAGAGAGACGCAGGAAACGGGCGCGATGTTAATGCGTCTGGCGCAAAGTCATATGCGTTTTGGTCATTTCGAACATTTCTATTACCGCCGTGAGCCGGAAAAAGTTCAGCAACTGGCTGATTTCGCTATTCGTCATTACTGGCCGCAATGGCAGGATGTCCCGGAAAAATATGCTTTGTGGTTTGAAGAGGTGGCGGCGCGTACCGGAAGACTCATCGCCGAGTGGCAAACCGTCGGTTTTTCGCACGGCGTTATGAATACGGATAACATGTCGATTCTGGGGCTGACCATCGACTATGGTCCCTTTGGTTTTCTCGATGACTACGATCCCGGCTTCATTGGTAACCATTCCGATCATCAGGGACGTTACCGCTTCGATAATCAACCGTCGGTGGCGCTGTGGAATTTACAACGTCTGGCGCAGACGTTAACCCCTTTTATTGAGATCGACGCGTTAAACAGAGCGCTGGATCGCTACCAGGACGCGTTGTTAACGCACTATGGGCAGCGAATGCGCCAGAAGCTGGGCTTCTTTACCGAGCAAAAAGACGATAACGCTTTACTGAATGAATTGTTTAGTCTGATGGCGCGCGAAGGGAGTGACTATACCCGTACATTTCGGATGTTAAGCCATACGGAGCAACAGAGCGCTTCCTCGCCGTTGCGGGATACGTTTATCGATCGCGCGGCGTTCGATGCCTGGTTCGATCGCTACCGGGCGCGATTGCGCACAGAGGCGGTTGATGACGCGCTGCGCCAGCAGCAGATGCAACGCGTGAATCCTGCGGTGGTGTTGCGCAACTGGCTGGCGCAACGCGCGATAGATGCGGCTGAACAGGGAGACATGGCGGAACTGCATCGGTTGCATGAAGTTTTACGTCAACCTTTTACCGAGCGAGATGATGACTATGCCAGCCGACCGCCGGAGTGGGGAAAGCGGCTGGAGGTCAGTTGTTCAAGTTAGCCTGATGCCAGCATCATCGTCTGCTGGCGGGAGCGCTATTTGGTTAACAGTAGCTTACCGGCCTGAGTTTTACGCAACAGATACTCCTGACCGTTGTGATCGATAATGATTTTGCCGTCCGGACCTAATAGCGCCTGACTGTTGACGCGCCGTTCAGCGGCAGGGAGAAGCGTTTCATTGTCCATTTCCTTAGGGTGAGGCAGCTCGGTGTTATCCATACGCGACATGTTATTTATTAATAATCAAACTCACAATGATTATTATTATCAATAATTAATGCGATAACAGCAAGTGCTAATTCTGTGGAGTGATATACGCGCGCGTAGAGAAAAGGGCGGGTAACGCATCGAAGAAACGCCCATCCCGGCAGGATGGGCGAGCTATTAAAAGCGGCTGTCTACCGCTGCGGCAAGTTTTTCCAACAGAACCTCCGTATCTTCCCAGTTCAGGCAGGGATCGGTAATGGACTGACCATAGATTAATGGTTGACCGCTGATAATTTTTTGCGTGCCTTCCCGTAAAAAACTCTCTGCCATAATCCCGGCAATCGCCGTGGAGCCATTAAGAATCTGTTGGCAAATATCATCACATACCTCCAACTGGCGGCGATGCTGTTTTTGACAGTTGCCGTGGCTGAAGTCGACGACCAGATGTTCCGGCAGATCAAATTCATGCAACGTGTCGCAGGCGGCGGCAATATCTTCAGCGTGGTAGTTCGGTTTTTTACCGCCGCGCATGATGATGTGCCCATACGGGTTGCCACTCGTCTGGTAGATGGTCATCTGTCCGTCTTTATCCGGCGAGAGAAACATATGGCTGGCGCGGGAGGCGCGAATAGCGTCAACGGCAATGCAGGTATTGCCATCCGTACCATTTTTAAAGCCGACCGGACAAGAGAGCGCAGAAGCCATTTCCCGATGGATTTGGCTTTCGGTGGTGCGCGCGCCAATCGCTCCCCAACTGATCAGATCGGCAATAAACTGGCCGGTGACCATATCAAGAAACTCTGTGGCGGTCGGTACTCCCAGTTCGTTCACCTGCAATAGCAAGCGACGCGCCAGTTCAAGCCCATAATTGACGCGGTAACTTCCATTCAAGTCAGGATCGGAAATCAGGCCTTTCCATCCCACGACGGTGCGCGGCTTTTCAAAATAGGTGCGCATGACGATTTCCAGACGCGCCTGATGCTTTTGGCGTTGTGCCTGGAGCAGCGTCGCGTATTCCATGGCAGCATTCAGATCGTGAATCGAACAGGGGCCAATGACGACCAGTAGCCGTGGATCTTCACCATTTAAAATCTTTTCTATCCGGCGTCGGGAGTCGGTAACGTGACTGGCGACGGAGGACGATACAGGATACCGCTGCGCGAGTTCGGTCGGTGTTACCAGGCTGTCGATACGCGCAGTACGGAGTTCGTCGGTTCTGTTCATTACAAGTCTCAGAAATTTGTTGCTTCAACGGCAGGACTACCGGGAAGTGATGGGCATCACGATAAACCAATCCCTGCTGATTTCAAGTGCGAGGCGTGTCACACCTCGCAGGCAGAACGGCATGATAACAAAAACCAACCCATTAAACTAGTTTACTAGTACATCCTGCGGTTAAGCCCCATAATATCGAGAATCTTGGTGGCTATCTCTTCAACGGAATAATTGGTGCTGTTCAGGCAGGGGATCTGATTCTTACGATACAGCGCTTCGACCTCCGCCACTTCCATGCGGCACTGACGCAACGAGGCATAGCGACTGTTTTCACGGCGTTCTTCGCGAATAGCCGCCAGGCGTTCAGGGTCAATTGTCAGGCCGAACAGTTTATGTTGTAGCGGTTTTAACGATGTGGGCAGCGTCAAATTATCCATATCATCGGCGATAAAAGGGTAGTTAGCCGCACGAATACCGAATTGCATCGCCAGATAGAGGCTGGTGGGCGTTTTTCCACAGCGCGAAACGCCAAGTAAAATGACCTGGGCCTGATCGAGGTTGCGCAATGAAATGCCATCATCATGCGCCAGGGTATAATCGATAGCGGCAATACGCGCGTCATACTTGTTCAGGTTACCCGGATTAAGCCCATGAGTACGATGAGCGATCGGCGTCGGATCCAGTTTCATCTCCTGCTGAAGCGGCGCCACCAGCGCCTGGACGATATCCTGGCAGAAACCTTCGCTCTGTAAGATGATGGCGCGAATTTCAGGTAAAACAATCGAGTAAAACACCAACGGGCGAACGCCGGTTTGCTGATAAATGGCGTCAATTTGGTCTTTGACGGCGCGGGCGCGACTTTCGTTTTCCACGAATGGCAGCGTGATGCTGCTGATCGTCACCGGAAACTGCGACATAACCGCGTGACCCAGGACCTCGGCGGTGATGGCGGTACCATCAGAAATATAGAAAACATGGCGATCAACAACACTATCCATTCTGTTCATCCTGAAGAGTAAACATAATTATCTGAAAGCATAAATTAAAAGTAACGGGAAACGTATAACTTGTCGCTTATTTTATAAAATGACAGACACTTTTTATAATTAATGAAAAGGATGTTTCATTTCCTGAAAACGCAGTTTATACCCTTCATACTTCAAGTTGCTTATGTGTTGGCTACGCTCGTTCACCCCAGTCACATAGTTATCTATGCTCCTGGGGACTCACTCCCTTGCCGCCTTTAAGCAACTCGAATTATTTTGGGTATATACCGGGGGTTATTAAGGGAATGCCGTGCTATGCGCGGGTTTGCGCAACTACGTAAACAATCTGAAAAAATGAAAAAATAAATTTGCTTGAACGATTCACCGTTTTTTTCGCGGGTTTAAGTATGCCAGGATAAATACGCAACTATGTGTTTCTTAAACTCGTTCATTTATCACAAAAGGATTGTTCGATGTCCAACAATGGCTCGTCACCGCTGGTGCTTTGGTATAACCAACTCGGCATGAATGATGTAGACAGAGTTGGGGGCAAAAATGCCTCCCTGGGTGAAATGATTACTAACCTTTCCGGCATGGGCGTATCCGTTCCGAATGGTTTTGCAACCACTGCCGATGCGTTTAACCAGTTTTTGGATCAAAGCGGCGTAAACCAGCGCATTTATGAGCTGCTGGATAAGACAGATATTGATGATGTCTCCCAGTTGGCGAAAGCGGGCGCGCAGATCCGCCAGTGGATTATCGACACTCCTTTCCAGCCGGCGCTGGAAAACGCCATCCGCGATGCCTATGCGCAGCTTTCGTCGGATGATGAAAATGCCTCTTTTGCCGTGCGTTCCTCTGCCACGGCGGAAGATATGCCAGATGCTTCGTTTGCGGGTCAACAGGAAACGTTTCTTAACGTTCAGGGCTTCGATGCGGTACTGGTGGCAGTGAAACACGTATTTGCTTCTCTGTTTAACGATCGCGCCATCTCTTATCGCGTTCACCAGGGATATGATCATCGCGGCGTAGCGCTTTCCGCTGGCGTGCAGCGGATGGTTCGCTCCGATCTCGCCTCGTCAGGGGTGATGTTCTCTATCGATACCGAATCCGGCTTTGACCAGGTGGTCTTTATCACCTCGGCATGGGGACTGGGCGAAATGGTAGTGCAGGGCGCGGTTAATCCGGATGAGTTTTATGTCCATAAGCCAACCCTGGCGGCAGGCCGTCCGGCCATCGTACGCCGCACCATGGGGTCGAAAAAAATCCGCATGGTTTATGCCGCCACTCAGGAACACGGCAAGCAAGTGAAGATTGAGGATGTACCGCAGGAACAGCGCGACATTTTCTCGCTTACCAACGAAGAAGTGCAGGAACTGGCGAAACAAGCGGTGCAGATTGAGCAGCACTATGGTCGTCCGATGGATATCGAATGGGCGAAAGACGGTCATACCGGTAAGCTCTTTATTGTGCAGGCACGTCCGGAAACCGTGCGCTCTCGTGGCCAGGTGATGGAGCGTTATACGCTACATGCGCAGGGGAAAATTATTGCCGAAGGTCGCGCCATTGGGCATCGTATCGGCGCAGGTACGGTAAAAGTTATTCACGATATCGGCGAAATGAACCGTATTGAGCCTGGCGATGTGCTTGTCACCGATATGACCGACCCGGACTGGGAACCGATCATGAAAAAAGCGGCGGCGATTGTCACTAACCGTGGCGGGCGCACCTGTCACGCGGCGATTATCGCCCGCGAATTGGGTATTCCGGCGGTAGTCGGCTGCGGCGACGCCACCGAACGCATGAAAGATGGCGAAAAAGTGACCGTCTCCTGTGCGGAAGGTGATACCGGTTATGTGTATGCCGACATGCTGGATTTCAGCGTAAAAAGCTCCAGCGTAGATGCCATGCCAGAGCTACCGCTGAAGGTCATGATGAACGTCGGCAACCCGGACAGGGCATTTGACTTTGCCTGCCTGCCGAATGAAGGCGTAGGTCTGGCGCGACTGGAATTCATCATTAACCGTATGATTGGCGTTCACCCGCGCGCGCTGCTGGAGTTTGACGACCAGGATGCCGCGCTGCAAAACGACATTCGTGAGATGATGAAAGGGTTTGACTCGCCGCGTGAATTTTACGTTGGTCGGCTGACGGAAGGGATCGCGACGTTAGGTGCCGCCTTCTACCCGAAACGCGTCATCGTTCGCCTGTCTGACTTTAAGTCCAACGAATACGCCAACCTGGTCGGCGGCGAACGCTATGAGCCGCATGAAGAAAACCCGATGCTGGGCTTCCGCGGCGCGGGCCGTTACGTCGCAGAAAGTTTCCGCGATTGTTTTGCGCTGGAATGCGAAGCGGTGAAACGCGTGCGCAACGATATGGGCCTTACCAACGTCGAAATCATGATCCCGTTCGTGCGGACGGTTGATCAGGCGAAAGCGGTCATCGAAGAGCTGGCGCGCCAGGGGCTTAAACGCGGCGAGAACGGGCTGAAGATCATCATGATGTGCGAGATCCCGTCCAATGCCTTGCTGGCTGAACAGTTCCTCGAGTATTTTGATGGCTTCTCGATTGGTTCTAACGACATGACGCAGCTGGCGCTGGGGCTGGATCGTGATTCCGGCGTGGTGTCTGAACTGTTTGACGAGCGTAACGACGCGGTGAAAGCGCTGCTGTCGATGGCGATCCGCGCGGCGAAAAAACAGGGCAAATATGTTGGAATTTGCGGTCAGGGTCCGTCCGACCATGAAGACTTTGCTGCCTGGCTGATGGAAGAGGGGATCGACAGTCTGTCGCTGAACCCGGACACCGTGGTTCAGACCTGGCTGAGTCTGGCTGAACTGAACAAGTAACATCATGCCTTATCCGGCCTATTCAACGTAGGCCGGATAAGATGCGTTAGTATCGCCATCCGGCGCTTTATCCTGTAACACTCTCCATGCTCAAACGTTTAATAATATCCTGACGAAGCTGGTATTTTTGTACCTTGCCGGACGCCGTGCGTGGTAATTTTTCTACAACCACAATGTGCTCCGGGTATTTGTATTTTGCCACCCGCTTGCGGCTAAAAAAGGCGACGACAGATTCCAGCGACAGCGAATGGTGTGGGGGGTTGAGTACCACGTAAGCGCACGATCTTTCACCTAACCGTTCGTCTGGCATCGCGACAACGCAAGCATCATGAATGCGTGGATGCTGCAATAAAATATCCTCCACCTCGCGACTGCTGATATTTTCACCTCCACGTATAATAATATCCTTTTTGCGCCCGGTAATTTTGATATAACCGTCTTCATCCATGCGGCAGAGGTCGCCGCTGTAATACCAGCCCTCATTATCCAGTGCGCGGGCGGTAAGTTCCGGTTCGTCCAGGTATCCCATAAAAACGTTCGGCCCGCGCGAGGCTTCTTCGCCTTCGTGGCCTGCTGGAAGCGTATTGCGATCTTCATCCACGATTTTAATTTCTACACCGGTGGCGGCATAACCATCGGTGTTCATCATGCGTGAAGTCGAATCACCCAGATTAACCATCGAGTGTGGAGAACTTTCTGTAGAACCGTAAATACTCAATAATTTGATACCGCGCCGCTGGCAGTCGCGGGCAACCTTCCGGGGAATAGTCGTGCCGCCACATAAGAAGAATCGCAGTGAGGAGAGGTCAGCAGGCTGTTGCTCAACGGCACAAAGCAGATCGTAAATAAACGGCGTCGCGCCTGACATACAGGTACAGCGTTGCTGCGCTAATAAGGTAAGGCAGGCTTCTGGGGTAAAGATGTCCAGCAATACGCTACGCGCACCGATTAAAAAGGGCGCGGTGACGCCGTGTAAAAATCCGGTGGCGTGGCCCAGTGGCGCAGGCATCAGGAACACATCTTGCCAGGTTAAATTTAACCGCGCGCAATACGCCCGTTCGCTGGCAAGAATATTATTGTGGGTCAACATCACCCCTTTCGGCATTCCTTCTGTGCCGGAGGTAAACAGCACTGCCGCCAGTTCATCACCGTGAATGTTAATGTCTGACTGCAACGGTTCGCTGCGGTCGATGATTTGACTAAGCGCAAGCGCTGTGGTGGCAGGCGCCAGTTTATCCACGCCGACAATATGCGTCAGATGGCGCAGTTGATTTTGTAGCGGAAGGATAAGATCGACCGGACGATTTTGTTTGAACACGGTGGGGGCGAAGAATATTTTAGCCTGACATTTGTTCAGCACCCAAACCAGCTCTGCTTCTCGCCAGGCGGGAAGTAGCGGGACAGATACCGCGCCCGTTTTCAGGCAGGCCAGGTAAATGAGGGTAAACTCACACCAGCCCGGAAGCTGAAAGGCCACGCGATCGCCCGGTTGAATCCCCTGAGACAGTAACCAGTTTGCCAGGCGGCTTGCCGCGCAGTCGAGCGCGGCGTAGGTCCAGGACGCGCCATGATTATCGACCACGGCGATTTTATCGGGTACGGCGCGTGCGGTTTGCCGCCAGTAGTCGCCCAGTGAAGCATCGCCCCAGTAGCCGGACTCGCGATAGGTTTTCCGCCGCGCGGCGTCAAACGTTAATGTAACACTCATTGACTTGTTCTCTATTAATACAAATGACGTAATCTCCGGGGGGCAAGCCGAATAAGACGCCGTAGCGTCGTTATCCGGTGTTTCAGAGCGTCAGCCGTAGCGAAACTCAACGCCGAACGTTCCCGCCGGGTATTCCCATTTTTCGAGAAGAGTATTGCCGCAGAGAACCCTGCAGGTTCCGCATTCCAGGCAGCCTGCGGAGTCAAAATGAATATTTCCCGCATCGTCCAGCTTATAGAGTCCGGCAGGACAGGCTTTTATTAATTTATTAAACTCCTGCATGTCAGGCGAGGATCGCAAAATGATATGTGGGTGTCCTTCATCTACGTAAAATTTATTTACGCCCAATTTGACGTCAACATTCACCTTATTGTCCGAACTCATAATGCCGTAGCCCCTTTTATGCCGTCTTTTAATAGATTCACCAGTCCAATTTTTTTCGCATGTGACAGGATAGTTTTACGCAACGGTGGGATTGGACCGCCATCAACGGTGAACAGATCACCCACAATGTTTGCCGCCATTCGCGGGTACTCGGTAAAAAGCCGTGGGTTTTCCATTAATCCGGGGAGTTTGCGGAAATGCCGCATATCGCGTAACACGCCGTTTTTCTCCAGCGCGCGTTTGTAACCGGCAAGACTCGCGGCGGAAAAATCTTGCCGCGCTTTAGCGTCAATGGCGGTTTGAGCGGCCGCTTGCGCGGACGCGATGGCTAAATCCATGCCGCGGACGGTATAGCCGAGATTCAGACAAAGACCGGCGGCGTCGCCGACAATCATCACGCCGTCATTTGCCAGCTCCGGCATCATTGCTATGCCGCCTTCGGGCACCATATGAGCGGAGTATTCGAGCAGCGTTCCCCCCTGAATCAAAGGGCGTATTACCGGATGCTGTTTAAAATCTTCCAGCATTTGCGGTACGCTTTTGGTCGCGTGAGCAATGTCGCCCAGTCCACATACCAGCCCCAGAGAAACCGAATCGCGGTTGGTATAAAGAAACCCGCCGCCCATGAGCCCGTTGGAGGGCGCGCCAGCGAATAACCAGGCGGCACCTTCATGGGACGCCAGATTAAAGCGCTCTTCAATAAGTGCCGGAGAGAGCCCAATCAACTCTTTTACGCCGACGGCATAGTGATGCGCAGAAGAGACAGGCACCATGTCCAGTGAACGGCCCAGCATGGAATTCACGCCGTCCGCGAGAATCACAATATTCGCATCCAGAATATCATCCCCGGCCTGAACGCCAGTGACGCGATTGCCTTCACGTACCAGAGCGTCGACCCGTACACCTGGGATAAACTGCGCGCCAGCCTGTTCCGCCTGCGCCATTAACCACGGGTCCAGTTTGTTGCGCAGTACGGTATATGACGTAAGGGGCGGAGTAGGGGGCGCGCGGTGAAAATCAAGTGTGACGGCGCTTTCTTCGGTTAAAAAGGAGATTTTTTCACGGGTAACGACGCGTTCGATGGGGGCGGACGTTGCGAATCCCGGCATAATACTCTCGATACTGTGAGCGTAGAGCCGGCCACCGGTCATATTTTTGCTGCCCGCGCTGTTTCCGCGTTCAATAACCAGTACATCCAGTCCCGCTTTTGCCATCACATACGCGGCGACCGTTCCTGCTACGCCTGCGCCCACCACAATAGCGTCAAATTTATCATCCGACATGCTTTATGCTCCTTTCCCGCCGTATCGACGACGGGAGATGTGCGTTGAAAAAGGAATTAGCGGCTTAACTGGTCGATGAGGGCAGGAACAACCTTATAGATATCGCCCACCAGACCATAATCGGCATAATTGAAAATGGGCGCGTTTTTATCTTTGTTAATTGCGACAATAATTTTTGCGCCGTTTCCACCCACCATATGTTGAATTTGGCCGGAAATGCCCAGCGTCAGATAGAGATCGGATTTCAACAGAACGCCGGATACGCCAATATAACGCTCGCGTTCCATCCAGTTTTCACCTTCCGCAATGGGGCGGGAACAGCCCACTTCTGCGCCGAGGACGGTCGCCAGTTTATGCACCATATCCAGATCGCTTTGCGCCGCCAGGCCTCGTCCTACGCCGATGACCCGTTTGGCTTTGCTCAAATCGACGCTGCTTAACGATTTCGCGCGCCGCTGCTGGCACAATACCTCGTGGCGTGGGGCAATATATGCCAGCGTGGTCTGCGGGCAAGTATGACCGGGGAGAGGGGCGGCGGGTTCCAGCACGCCGGGTGCCAGCGTAATAATCGCCTGCGGACTGTTTAATTTCTCTTTGCCGAAAGCAAGTCCGCCGTACATGCGATGCTCTGCGTGTAGCGTCCCGTCGAGGAGGTCAATAGACGTCGCGTCGTTCACCATCACGGCGTCAAGCTGGATGCTCAGCCGGGCGCCCAGCGCTTTACAGCGCTTGGTCGCCGCCATGAGCAGCAGCCCATTTTGGTCGCCTAATAACGAGGCCAGCGTTTCGGCATAGTTTTCCACGCGCTGCAAATCCGTATGCGATTCAAGAACGACTATCTCATCAGCGCCAAGCGCTTTCACGTAGTCGATCTCCGTGTTTCCTTGCACGATGGCGTAAACTTTTTCTCCCCACTGCCGCGCGCCGGTCATTAATTCGGCATAACGCTCTACGTTATCGCTAAATACCCATACGTTAGCTAAATGATTCATGATAATTTTTCTCCGTTGGGTTTAGTTCAGGGATTTTTTCAAATGGTCGGCCAATGCGGTAATGGCTTCCGGCGAATCGTTATCGAGAATGATATGCTTGCGTTCTGTCTGCGGCGGTACCGAGATGGCGACCAGTTCCGCCAGTGGCGTGGTTGGGGTCCAGTGGATATCGCTCGCCAGCCACGACGTAACGGCTTTTTTCCCGGCGCCGAGAATGGCTTTCATTGACGGGATGCGTGGAACGTTAATATCTGAGGTCACGCAAAGCACCGCGGGCAGCGTGAGCTCGATAATTTCAACGTCTTCTTCCAGTGTGCGTTCAACGATGATTTTGTCGCCGTCGCGTTGAATATGGCTTACTGCGTTGATGACGGGGAGTTTCAGGAGTTCGCCAGTCAGCAGGCCCACCTGTTGGGCATAAATATCGCCGGAGCCCTCTCCAAAGAGCAGCAGGTCAAAGCCGATTTTCTCCGCCGCGGATGCTAGCGCCAGCGCGGTTTCTTTGGGCAGGGCGTGCTCCAGTTGCGCATCCTGAACCATAAAAAGCGCATCCGGCCCGCGGGATAACACATCTTTGCGGACTTTTGAATTTTGCAACAGAGAGCCACCGACGGTGAGCGCGGCGATCTCGTCGCCATCGCCAGCTAACTGCGCGGCGGCCTCAATTGCATTTAAATCAAACTGGCTGATTTTGGCCTCGGCACGATCAAAATTGAGCGAATGCTCCGGGGTCACGGTAATGTCCTGTTCTTCAGGCACCAACTTAAAGCAGGTTATTATTTTCATTGCATCTCCAGTGAGTCGCGTGCGGATAAGTAACGTAAATCTGACTGAAAATAGTCTGCGGCAGTCTGAAGAGGTTTACGATGGGTCAATCTGTTTTCCTTGCCAACAATCTTGCACAAAAAATCTGCAAACAGAGAATCGTTAGCAAACATCTGAAAAGGGTGTCATAAAAATATAAATACGGTAGTGAGAATAATAAGTGCGAAACATATCATCATTTTTTAACATGAAATGTGCAATGTTGTTTCTGTGAGGTTAAAAGAAAACATCAAAGATATGTCGGCTATGTATTTTTGTCTGATAATACGCTATCGACAAGTAATATGAGCTGTCTGCAAAAGAACATAATATCTTGCATTTGGAACGAATAATCTTGTTTTGCTGGTAATCTCCACGGTTGTACAACACTGACGCTCGCTTTATTTTATCCTGGTTATCTTTTTAAACCTGACAGAGGTTATTATGTATCAGCGCTGTTTTGACTCCGCCGCGGAGACGATTTTTGAACAGGACAAGACCCCTCGATTTTCACGTTTCGTCATTAGCGATGATCCAAACTGGGAGTCTGGCCATCATATGCATGATAATGAAACAGAGCTTATTTACGTCAAAAAAGGGATAGCCAGGTTAATTATTGATTCTTCACTCTACGTCGCGCATGCGGACGATATTGTCGTCGTTGAGCGGGGGCGGCTACACGCGGTAGCATCCGACAGCAATTCGCCGGCTACCACCTATACCTGTGCGCTGTATGGGTTTTGTTTTCCAGGTTGGGAAGAAAACCAACTATTGCAGAGTCATTCCTGCCCGGTAGTTTCCGTGGTCCAGGGGAAAGAGGTTATTAAAAGTATCTTTAATGAATTAAGCGTGTTACTTCCGCAGGGAAAAAATGTATTGGCTTCCTCTGTATACGATGCATTTGCTTACACTCTGACTGCACTTTACTATGAAAATTTTAAAAACGCCTATCGTTCTGAACAAGGCTACATTAAAAAAGATGTATTAATTAAGGATGTACTTGTTTATCTCAATAATAATTATCGTGAAAAAATCACGCTTGACCAGCTATCAAAAAAATTTCGCGCCAGCGTCAGTTATATATGCCATGAATTTGCCAAAGAATATCATATATCCCCTATCAACTATGTTATTCAACGACGTATGACCGAGGCCAAGTTTGCGCTGACAAACACCGAGTCGCCACTGGCAGAAATTTCATGGCGGGTAGGATATGAAAATGTGGACCATTTTGCCAAATTGTTTATGCGGCATGTAGGATGTTCTCCCAACGATTATCGTAAGCAATTTAAAAATAGTCTGGTTGAGCAGGCGTATTTGCTGCCAAATACCTGACGGCGAAATTTATCTGATTTATTCGGCCTGATGCCGTAAAGCAGTCAGGCCGAATAAGACGTTCCGGTACGATCCTTACTTGTTCTGATAGTCTTTCAGAATCTGGCGTCCTGCCACATAGATCATAATTTCATCCGTGCCGCCACCGATACGTTCGCAGCGAACATCGCGCCAGAAGCGGGAGACACGGGCTTCGTCAGTATAGCCAAGCCCACCCATAATCTGAATCGCATCGTCAATCACTTCCATCGCTGTGCGTGCGCAGTGCAGCTTAGCCAGCGCGGCGCTGGTACGCAGTGACTCTTCCCGATCGGCCTGCCAGGCGACTTTCAACACCATATTGCGCATGTTTTCGATTTTGATGGCCATTAACGCCAGCTTTTCCTGGATCATCTGGTTATGGCCGATGGGTTTACCAAAGGCGATACGCTGGTTGGCGTAACGGGCGGCATCTTCAAACGCGCATTCGGCGAAACCTGTACTGCGCGCCGCATTAATCAAACGCTCCATTTCAAAATTGTACATGACATTGAGGAAACCCATGCCTTCTTCACCGACCCGGTCGCTTTCGTCCACCTCGACATTATCGAGATAAACTTCGCATGTACTCAACATGTGCCAGCCAATTTTATGCAGCGGATTAATCTTTATGCCCGGTTTATTTGAGTCCACCCACCAAAGCGTGAACGCTTTTTTAGGATCTTTTGGCTCCGTATCGCGCGCCAGAACCAGCATGTAAGGATATTCTTTTGCACCGGTGATAAACGTTTTCTGACCGTTAAGATAAACCTTGCCGTTTTTACGCGTCCAGGTTGTTGTGGCGCTATTATTATCAGATCCCGCGCCAGGTTCTGTTAAGGCTAGCGCATATGCAGGATCGCCGGTGGCCAGAGTACTTTCCGCTGTTTTACGCAGTTGTTCTGCGGAACCAAAACGGCGCATACTGTGAATGCATTGGCCGTTGGTAATCAAAAAGGCCGGAGCGCCGCATTTTGAGATTTCCATCAGCGCCAGCATTTGCGTTACATAGTCAGCCGGAATGCCGCCAAATTCTTCCGGAACGCCCAGCATCGAAATACCGTTTTCCGCCAGCGCCTGCATAAATTCTCTGGGATAGGTGCCCGTTTGATCGCAGGTACGGAAATACTCTTCCGGAAAATTGCTGGTGATTAACTCGCGAATACTGGCCAGTAATAGTTCTTGTTCTTCAGTTAATGAAAAATCCATATTTGTACTCCTTTTAATGTGTTGCGTCAGGAAGCGTGAATCCCATAGTGCCATCGGTAAATAATCTTGTGTCCATCAGTTTTAAATCTGGTGAGATAACCGGTGAAAAATCCATCTTGTCAAGAATATCCCGTTGCAGATCGACGCCAGGCGCAATTTCAATTAAATGCAGGCCATCTTGTTTGAGAGTGAAAACCGCACGTTCAGTGATGTAACGCACGTCTAACCCTCGCTCAAGCGCAATTTTTCCACTGAACGTAATTTCTGGCAGTTCGCTGACGAATTTTTTCACGCGACCTTCCTGCAGAATATTTAATTTGCCATCGGTAATTTCAGTTTTTAAACTTCCGGCCGTCAGAGTTCCGCAGAAAATAATTTTTTGCGACGTTGCGCTAATATCGATAAACCCGCCGGTGCCCATAATTTTGCCGTTGAATTTATGTACACCGACATTACCGTGTTGATCCACTTCGGCAAAACTTAAATAGCAGACATCGAGCCCGCCGCCGTGATAAAAATCAAATTGTGAGGTCATATCGAGGATCGCGCGGGTATTGACATTGGCGCCGAAGGCCACGCCCTGAGAGGTAATACCGCCCACCGGGCCGGTTTCCACGGTCAGCACGAAGTCATCGGCGCAGCCTTCCTCGCGAGCGACCAGACCAATACCGTCGGCAATGCCTACGCCCACATTGCCTACCGCGCCTTTACGCATTTCAAACAGCGCGCGTCGGGCTACCAGTTTGCGCTGATTAAGGGGCAGGGTAAGCTGGGTACTATCATCAAGAGTAAAATCCCCGGAGATAAATCGGTTCACCGGCGCGCCGCCATACAGTTGCGTCTGGTCGGCATCGACGACCACAATATCCACCAGATAGCCGGGAATACGCACGGATTTTGGATGCAGCGTGGCTTTTTTTACCATTTTCTGCACCTGCATCATTACAATACCGCCATTATTGTGAACGGCCTGGGCGATCACCAGCGCATCAAGATACATCACCTCATCTTCAAATGATGCATAGCCTTCGCTGTCGCAGGTAGTGGCGCGGATAAAAGCCACATTAGGCGCTATCGCTTTATAATAGAGATATTCTTTATTATCGATCTCTACCAGCTTAATGAGATCTTCTTTAGTCACGTCGTTTAATTTTCCGCCCTGTTGGCGAGGGTCGACAAAGGTACCAATGCCAATATCGCTCAGAATACCAGGCTGGTGTGCGGCGCTGGCGCGCAGCGTCTGGGTTAATACGCCTTGCGGGTAGTTATAGGCGGCGATTTTATTTTGTTCAGCCAGTTCAGAAATACGGGGAGACTGCCCCCAATGTCCGCATAGCGCCCATTTTACCAGCCCCTCCTGCGCCAGCGGGCTGATGCCGCGATCGGCGCGGTCACCTAATCCGGTAGGGCTAATAATAGATAAATCTCGTGGTGACTGGGTTTTTTGATATTTATCTGCCAGTGCGGTAATTAATGTTGTCGCTTCGAGAATGCCGCCGCCTGCGCCCAGAATACATAAAGTGGCCTCGTCTGGAATATAATTTACTGCTTCTTGTGCAGAGAGCACGGGAACGCGGCCATTAATGCGTGATGGCTTATTGATTTTCATATTTACTCCACTATTATCCCTGAAAGCAATATCGATATAACCGTGTTAAGGTAATAAAGACAGCGGCTTTCAATGAATATGGAACATATTCATGTCAGATAACTATTTATTTTATTGTGGCAGAAAGAGAATATTCCGCCACACGATAAAGTATTACGCCTGGTGCAATATGGTTAATACGGTACGCAGATCGGCTACCGATATTTGTCCCGGCGCAGATGCTTTTTTCACCGCGCCAAACGTTGCTGCAGAACCGAACACTTCGCCGGCAAGACGAGATATTACCCCGGTTTTCGACATCGACATGGTAATAATCGGACGATCCGCATAGCGCTCCTGCATTTCTACAGTGGCGGTAAGTAAGGTCAGGACATCGGCTTTAGTCTGCGGCATGACGGCGATCTTCGGAATATCGGCGCCCAGTTCCTGCATTTTACGCAGACGCTGAACAATCTCTTTCGCAGCGGGCGTTTTATGAAAATCATGGTTAGACATGATCACCGCAACGTTGTGTTGATGAGCATAGCCGACGGTGGCTTTCACCTCATCGTCGCCGGTAAAAAGCTCAAGATCGATCATATCGACCAGACCGCTGTCAACTGCTGCACGATTCAGAGCGATATACTGTCCGGTGGTTAGCGCCTGTTCGCCGCCTTCTTTCGCGCTGCGGAAGGTAAATAGCAAGGGCTTATCGGTAATAATCTCCCGGATGGCACTGGCGGCCTCAAGTACGCTTTCCGTCGTCGTCACGTTGGCAAAATGGTCAACGCGCCACTCCAGAATATCGAAATCCGCTTCACGGTAGGCGAGTGCTTCCGATTTCACATCGGTAATGGTTTTTCCCATTAGCGACACAATGATCTTTGGCGCGCCTTCGCCAACCACGAGATCTCTTACAGTTACGGTTTTCATTTGGTACCCTTCATTGTCATTCGTCGCAATTATAATTTTACCGGTCAGGCTGTGAATCCCATCACCTGCTTCACATAGTCCAATGGAAATGCTTTTCCTGTCCACAGTTCAAACTGTTCGGCTCCTTGCCATAACAACATGCCGTAACCATCAATTGTTTTGCAACCAGCTTGTTGCGCCTGTTGCAATAACTTTGTCATATGCGGATTATAAACACATTCGGTGACCAGCAATTCAGGGCGGAGCAGGGAAACATCGCCGATCAGGGATTCGTTCTCCAATGGTTTCATGCCAACTTTGGTGCCGTTCGTCAGAATATCTGCGCTGGCAAGCGCTTCAGTAAAAGCGTGCTGATCGGCAAGATCGGTGACGGTAACGACGCAATCGGTGTTTTCATTCACCCGCTTCGCAAAGGCAACCGCTTTTTCGAAAAAGTCATCTTTACGGTTAAACAGTTTAATTTCCTTAATGCCTTCAATGGCTGCCTGGGCGCCAATGGCGGTAGCCGCGCCTCCCGCGCCGAGCAGCACCATGGTTTTTCCTCGAATATCGAAACCGCTTTCTTTAATTGCCCGAATATGGCCCGTACCATCCGTATTGTAGCCGCGTAGATAGCCGTCATCGTTAACAATGGTGTTGATAGCGCCAACCAGTTTTGCTGCTGGTGTTAATTCATCGACATACTCACATGCGAGCTGTTTGTTTGGCATGGAGACGCCCGTACCGCGCATTTTTAATGCTTTCAGTCCTTCAATGGCGCTGGCAAACGTCGTGTTATCAACTTCGAAAGCCATATAGGTATAGGGTAGCCCCGCTTTTTCTAACGCTTTGTTTTGCATTTCGGGCGATAAGCTATGACGAATAGGATACGCCATAAGACCAATTAATTCATATTTTGCGGTAACATCCATTTCATACTCCTTCATAAGTGGACAGTGCAGAGCAGGGCGCATGCCTGTTGCGCATAGTTAACATTTTTACTGGAAATAATGTTCGCCAAATCGGACATCGTTTTGCGGGATCTTAAATACGCGATAATAGCGAACAAATACAATAATAGCGGTGATAAATGTCAGTAGTGCAAAGGCAAAATCTAACAAAATGATATATTGCAGGCCAATAGTAGAGAGATAACCGGTGATCAGTGGAATAATAAAGTTAGCTACTCCCCCCATCATCATATATATACTGGTGACTTTAGCTTTACTCTTAGGGAAAAATTCCGACATTACCGATACGCCTAATTGTAAAATACCTCCAGCAGCGGAAAAACCAATCACGAAGGCGCCAGCATTACAGATCAGTGGAGAGGGATACAGGTAAATTGCCGCAGCGGTGAGTGTCGCCAGCCCGGCATTGAAAACATTGGCCCAGATGGGGCGAACCATTTTTTTCAGCAATGCGGCAAAAATAAACACGCAAACCAACGATCCCATACTGTAATAAGAGATGGTTTTCAGCGCGTCGGATTCCGCCATTCCGGCGAAGGCCATCGCATATTTAGGCATCCAGACCACAATCACATAGAAGGTTGAGAACGCGGCGACGCCAAATAAAACGGAAGCTACGCCTTCCAGCCAGACGAGGGGAGTACTGTTCATCTGGGGTAATTCTTTCGCAATACTGGCATCGACAAGTTGGCTGGGAAAGCGGCTTTTCAACAGCATCAACGTGATGAGGACGAAAAGGATACCGGGGATTACCACCGCGTAGCCGTACCAGATATGGTTGACTAACAAGGCGCTGACAATAAGGGGATAAATCATTTGCCCAAAAGAGACCATCGCTTTAACCAGAATAACTGCCGAGCCCGATGCTTTGGGAAAACACTCCATTAATGCAGGGTATCCGCCGGTATCCAGCGCGGAGTTCGCCACGCCGACACACACCGCTAATATGAAAGCGATCATCAGGTTAGGACTGGCGGGAATACCAAAGAAAAACAGCATATATAGTACGGCGCCAAGCAGTATTATTGCCCGACGGCCAAATTTATCGGACAGCACGCCAAAGAATAAAATACTGACCAGACGGCCAAGACCAATGCCAGAGATTAAATAGGCGATACCGGCACTATCCGTGGAGAATTTCTGTGCAAGGGAGGTCATGTTCTGGGCTAGTGTAATAACACTCATGCCGTGGAGAAAGTAACTAAAATAAATGCAGATAACAGCCAGCAAATATGGCATGTTGCGAGCCTTGTTCTGAGACATTTGTTCACAGCTCCTTGCTGATGGTTTGATTCAATGTTCTGCTTATTACTGCTATTACTACATGCAGCGATTTTTCAGTAACACTATAAGTCGGTACTGTCGTTATATGTACATAACATGGCGTTTAAAATGCCAGGTTTATTGCATTGATAGCATTTCATTTGTTAGCCAGGAAATATAAAGATTGCTGCAGAGTTGTTGTTTAACACCTATAACTCGTGATGCTCATCGCAATTTTTCTGATAAGTGTGAAGATAATGAATAATAATTAACACGAAAATTACATTTTTTGTTTCCCGGTGATAATGGCTAACGTTTTATTTTGCATAGCAAGGCAATAATATTGCAACTGGCATGCTAACATTTATTGTGCAGTTGACGCTGCTTCAGCGTGATGTTGTGATTCAGCCCGACTTCGGTAACCGATGAACAGTGCGAGGAGAAATCCCGCAGCGGCGATACCGGCATCAAACCACATAATATGTGCAATGCTCAGTTCTGAAATCCGCGCCGTGATCAACGGAATAGTGAACGTCGCGATACTGCCGGCGCTGTAATAAATGCCGGTCGCTTTACCTTTCTCCTGTGGAAAACGGGCCGCCATCAGCGTCAGGCCGATTTGTACTACGCCGCCGGCGGAAGAGAATCCAATGACGAATGCGAAGATCATAACAACATAGACCTGAGGATGCAGACAGACCGTCAGAAGCGCAATAAAAGAGATAAAGGTATAAAACATCAATAACGTGGTAGAGCGAATTGTTTTTCTGACCAGCGGGGCGGTAATAAAAACGCACAGTAGCGAGCCGCAGGTATAAATACTTAACAATTTGATGGATTGGGTATACGACATTCCTGCGACGAATTGTCCATACTGCGCCAGCCACTGGCTGATAAGATAAAAGGTTGCCATCGAGATGTAGCCATAAAGGGTATAGCTGATAAGATCGATGAGGGAGCAATGATGTACGCCTGCGACAGGCGTTTGCGAGATTTTAGGCTTTACTATTCGACCAGGATAGGGTGGAAAAGGGCAGCGTAATAAAAACAGAGCATTAATAAGCATGATCGCCCCGGCAAGCAGAAAGGACCAGCCAAACCACATATTAGCCCAGACTAATAAACTGATAATAATGGGCAACAAGAATTGCCCGCCAGAGACAAATGCTTTGATCAGAATATTTGCCGTACTGGGGGAGCGAGGGAAGGCTTCCATCAAACTGGGATAGGTACCCGCATCCAAAAAACTGTTGGCCATACCCGCTAAAAAGCCACAGGCATAAGCGACAAAGATCGTCTGAGCATAAAGAATGCCAATGAAAAAAATCAGGTAACAGGCGGTCCCCAGAATGATAAAAGGACGGCGACCAAAGCGATCGGAAAGCATACCGGCGATTAACAAAACGCTTAACCGGCCAATACCAAGCGAAGAGATCACAATAGATACGCCAGCGGCACTGGTATGCCATTGCTGTTCAAGCGATGACATGTTCAGGCTCATCAGGATAACCCCCATGCCATGTACAAAGTAATTAAAATACAACCCTACAGCGGTAGGGAAATAACGATTTTTCATATTATCTGACTCAGAGATGCCGCCTGAACGTTACAGTGGTATACACAGGCAGGAAGCATATTGGATAGGGTGACAAGTCAATGTCGTGATTGTGTGGTTTTCTATCCGGTATCAATACGATGCGGCGATAAATTTTACGTCTAACACAGCCGCTCCAGATCATGTGCGAAAAGTTCGGCAGCAACAGATTGATAAATTTTCCACTCGATAAAATCACCCTCTGTATAAATGGACTGAAAAGAAGATAAATCAGGGAAGTAACGCATTGTATTATTACCGATGCGGTTATTTATTTTGTCCACAATGGCGTTAATTCGTCGCTGTCTCTTGGCTTTCATTTCCTTTAGCCTGGCAATGATTTCTGGAGAGATGGGAGTGTCGCCAGCTTCCCATCGTTGCCAGGTTGTCGAATTATTATCCTGGGTGATATAGATTGTGCATTCTTCAATCGTCATATCAAAAATACGCCGTAGTGCTTGTAGTTCTAACGCGTTCATCATTTTTTAGGCTTTTATATGAAAAAAGTGATGCTATAAATAGCACCACCGACACCGTTTCGACTTGAACAGAATCACACTATTTTGTGCAATATTATTTGTTCGTTGCAGATATCGCAGTGTTGAAGGAAAACGGGAGCTGGCTTATGTAACAATGCGGCGAAAAAAGTTAAAAAAAAAGCCCATCGTAGGAGACGGGCAAAGACTACACACAGCAATTCGTTGTTTCACTCAGGGGATTTCCATGCTTATAAATCAATGTGTTGATTTATAACCGTGAGCTAATAGTAGGCATGAGCACTTTTTGCGTCGATCAGATTCGTCTCAATAGTTTAAAAACTGTAACGAATTTGCGACAGAAATGAGATGCGGCGGGGAACAGACGGGCGAATCAAAATGGGGAGTGCGTTGAATTGATAAACGTCGCTAAAGCATCGGGCGGCAATGCCGCCCACGGAATTATGACTGCTTGTTGGCTTCCTCGATGTCATCCAGCTCTTCAAGGATCTCCTC
Source organism: Salmonella sp. 741265116_PST (assembly GCF_046567715.1). NCBI lineage: Bacteria > Pseudomonadati > Pseudomonadota > Gammaproteobacteria > Enterobacterales > Enterobacteriaceae > Salmonella > Salmonella sp. 741265116_PST. The sequence goes on from NZ_JBKFPH010000002.1 coordinate 92,706, forward strand.
TGGTTCATTCGTCGGCGCCGGAACTTCATGTACCCATGCGGAGAACAAACGCCAGGTCACGGCCAGAAGTACCGGTCCAATAAACAGACCAATCATACCGAATGCAATCAGGCCGCCGATTACCCCGGAAAGGATCAGAAGCAGCGGTAAATCGGCGCCCATGCGGATGAGTACCGGGCGAATCACGTTATCCAGCGTGCCGACGACGGCGCTCCAAACCAGCAGCACGGTGCCCCAGGTGGTGTCGCCTGTCCAGTAAAGCCAGATAATGGCTGGAATCAATACCGGCAACGGCCCCAACTGAACCAGACACGAAAGGATCATCACTACCGTCAATAGGGTAGCGTAAGGCACGCCGGAAATCGCCAGCCCGACGCCGCCAAGTACCGCCTGTACCAGCGCGGTGACCACCACGCCAAGCGCCACGGCGCGGATCGCCTGGGCAGCCAGCAGAACCGCCGCATCGCCGCGTTTAGCCGCGAGACGACAGGCAAAATGGCGTATTCCCATCGCCACTTGTTCGCCGCGCCAGTAAAGCAGGGCGCTAAACAACAGCATCAGGGCGCAGTGCATCATAAAGCGTCCGATATGCGCCGCCTGACCGACAAACCAGGTCGTGGTTGTGCCGATATAAGGTCGCACTTTCGCCATAATAGCGCTACCGCCCATATCCAGCAGGCTATGCCATCCGGCATACAGTTTGGCACCAACTAACGGAATATTATTTAACCATGCCAGATCGGGTAGCGTCATATCGCCGCCAGTCACTGCATGGATGAGCGGGCCGCTACCGTCGACAATGCTGTTCACCAGCAAGGCGACGGGAATAACGAAGAGCAGCACTAACAGCAGCGTCATGACCAGTACGGCAAGCGAGCGGCGACCCCACAATATTTTTTGTAATTTCAGCAAAACGGGCCAGGTCGCGATAACTATCGTACCTGCCCATGCAAACCCCAAAATAAAAGGCTGTACTATCCACAAACAGGCCACAATCATGATGGCTAAAAACAGCACCGATAGCAGCACTTGCGCAATATCCCTGGGCTGACGAACATTTACCATAAATACTTTTCACCTTTGTCTTTGCGCCAGAACGTTGGCGCGACGTGAACATGCAAACCACACCCTATAATGATGAGCAATTTCAGCGGTTTTTAACAGACCGATTCTGCATGTAATTCTGTTGGGCGCACAGGAAAAAAATGTGATACAACAAATAACGCAACACGCAAACGATTAAGCATCCCTTCCTGTGCGTAGACCGCACGCGCTCGCCGGGTTGGGCGCCACCGTTCACAACATAGACCGCAGGAAAGGGTCAATATAATGATTCCACAAATTTCTCAGGCACCCGGCGTCGTTCAGCTGGTGCTCAATTTTTTGCAGGCGCTGGAGCAGCAAGGGTTTACGGGCGATACGGCAACCAGCTATGCCGACCGTCTGACAATGTCGACCGATAACAGTATCTACCAGCTTCTTCCCGATGCTGTTGTGTTTCCTCGTTCTACGGCGGATGTCGCGCTTCTTGCCCGTCTGGCGGCGGAGCCGCGCTTTACGTCGCTGATATTTACCCCGCGAGGCGGCGGTACTGGCACGAATGGCCAGGCGCTAAACCAGGGCATTATTGTTGATATGTCCCGCTATATGAACCGCATTATTGAAATTAATCCTGAAGAGGGGTGGGTGCGGGTAGAGGCGGGAGTGATAAAAGATCAGCTTAATCAAGCGCTAAAGCCGTATGGCTATTTTTTTGCGCCGGAACTTTCCACCAGTAATCGCGCCACGCTTGGCGGTATGATTAATACCGATGCCTCTGGTCAGGGTTCGCTGGTCTATGGGAAAACGTCAGATCACGTCTTAGGCATACGGGCCGTATTGTTGGGGGGCGATATCCTTGACACGCAATCGATGCCCGTAGAGCTTGCCCGGACGCTGGGTGAAAACACAACGACGCCAGGCCGCATCTATCAGACCGTCTATCAGTCCAGCCTGGAAAACCGTCAACTTATCCTCGATAGCTTTCCAAAGCTCAATCGCTTCCTGACAGGCTACGATTTACGCCACGTTTTTAACGATGACATGACCCGCTTCGATCTCACCCGCATCTTAACGGGGTCGGAAGGGACGCTGGCGTTTATTACTGAAGCCCGGCTGGATATTACCCCGATACCCAAAGTCCGCCGTCTGGTGAATGTAAAATACGACTCCTTTGATTCCGCGCTGCGTAACGCCCCTTTTATGGTTGACGCGCGCGCCTTATCCGTCGAGACAGTCGATTCCAAAGTCCTTAACCTCGCGCGGGAAGATATTGTCTGGCACTCCGTTAGCGAATTGATTACCGATGTGCCGGATAAAGAGATGCTTGGCCTGAATATCGTGGAATTCGCGGGTGACGATGAAGCGCTTATTGACGGCCAGGTCGAGGCGCTGTGCCACCGGCTGGATGGCCTGATGGCGCGAGCGGAAGCGGGCGTGATCGGCTGGCAACTTTGTACCGATTTGACGGGTATTGAGCGTATTTACGCGATGCGTAAAAAAGCGGTAGGGCTGCTGGGTAATGCGAAAGGCGCTGCCAAACCGATTCCTTTTGCGGAAGATACCTGCGTGCCGCCTGAACATCTGGCCGATTACATCGCCGAATTTCGCGCCCTGCTGGATGGTCATGGCTTAAGTTACGGCATGTTCGGTCACGTGGATGCCGGGGTGCTGCATGTGCGTCCGGCGCTGGATATGTGCGATCCGCAGCAGGAACTGCTGATGAAACAGATCTCCGATGAGGTCGTCGCGCTGACCGCCAGATATGGCGGGCTGTTGTGGGGCGAGCATGGAAAAGGCTTCCGTGCGGAATACAGCCCGGCCTTTTTCGGCGAAGTCCTGTATGGCGAGCTGCGCAAAATAAAAGCGGCTTTTGATCCGCATAATCGACTTAACCCGGGTAAAATCTGTCCGCCGCAGGGGATAGAGGCGCCGATGATGAAGGTGGATGCGGTAAAACGCGGCACCTGGGATCGGCAAATCCCGCTGGCGGTACGGCAGACCTGGCGCGGCGCTATGGAGTGTAATGGTAACGGCCTGTGCTTTAATTTCGATGCGAAAAGCCCGATGTGCCCGTCGATGAAAATTAGCCTTAACCGGATCCACTCGCCGAAAGGGCGGGCGACGCTGGTGCGGGAATGGCTCCGACTATTGGCCGATCGCGGCGTCGATCCGTTGAAACTGGAAAAGGAGTTGCCAGAAAAACGCGCCAGCTTACGCACGCTGATTGCCCGCACCCGGAATAGTTGGCACAAACGCAAAGGCGAGTATGACTTTTCCCATGAAGTTAAAGAGGCCATGTCCGGCTGTCTGGCATGTAAAGCCTGTACGACCCAGTGTCCGATTAAAATCGATGTTCCGGAGTTTCGTTCACGTTTCTTACAGCTTTACCATACGCGTTATCTGCGTCCGGTACGCGATCATCTGGTGGCGACGGTCGAGACCTACGCGCCGCTGATGGCGCGTGCGCCAAAGACCTTTAACTTTTTTATTAACCAACCGGTGGTTCGTAATCTGGCGAAAAAACATATCGGTATGGTGGATTTACCTCTGCTTTCTGCCCCTTCATTGCAACAGCAACTGGTGGGCCATCCGTCTGCCAATATGACGCTTGAGCAACTGGAGCGCATGAGCGCCGAGCAAAAAGCGAAAACGGTACTGGTGGTTCAGGACCCGTTTACCAGCTACTACGACGCTCGGGTCGTGGCGGACTTTATCCGCCTGGCGGAAAAACTGGGCAGGAGGCCGGTATTGTTACCGTTCTCGCCGAATGGTAAGGCGCAGCATATTAAAGGTTTTCTTAATCGCTTTGCGAAAACGGCGAAAAAAACCTCTGAGTTCCTTAATCGGATCGCCGCGTTGGGGATGCCGATGGTGGGCGTCGATCCGGCGCTGGTTCTGTGTTATCGCGACGAATACAAACTGGCGCTGGGCGAACAGCGCGGCGATTTTCATGTGTTGCTGGTGAATGAATGGCTGGCGCAGGAAATAAATGCAAGACTGTCCGTCGAGGTGAGCGGCGAACCGTGGTACTTTTTTGGTCATTGTACGGAAGTCACGGCTTTACCCGGCACGCCTGCTCAGTGGGCCGCCATCTTTGCCCATTTTGGCGCGAAGCTGGAAAATGTCAGCGTAGGCTGCTGTGGTATGGCGGGCACTTATGGACATGAAGTAACCAATCATAAAAATTCGCTGGGAATTTATGAGCTATCCTGGCATCAGGCGATGCAACGTCTACCGCGAAACCGTTGCCTGGCAACCGGCTATTCCTGCCGAAGCCAGGTCAAACGCATTGAAGGTACGGGCGTGCGTCACCCGTTGCAGGCATTATTGGAGATTATAGGTTGATCTGGAAACGTGAAGTGACCCTCGATGCGCTTAATGCGATGGGGGAAGGGAATATGGTTGGCCTGCTTGATATCCGCTTTGAGCATATTGGGGACGATACGCTGGAAGCGACAATGCCCGTCGATCATCGCACCAAACAGCCGTTCGGCTTGCTGCATGGCGGCGCGTCTGTGGTGCTGGCGGAAAGTATCGGCTCGGTCGCAGGCTATCTGTGTACGCAGGGGGAGCAAAAGGTGGTGGGGCTGGAGGTGAATGCCAACCATGTACGGTCGGCGCGTCAGGGGCGCGTACGAGGCGTCTGTAAAGCGTTGCATACCGGGGCTCGCCATCAGGTCTGGCAGATAGAGATCTTTGATGAACAGGGACGTCTGTGCTGTTCTTCGCGTCTTACTACGGCGATTGTGTGACGTTGTCACCATAAAAATGTGATGCATATTGCTTTTGGTCAAAATGTGCGCAGAAAAAGGTGATATACTGTGCATGTTTACACATAAGCGAGGATGATATGTCTACTGATTTAGACCCAACCCAACTGGCGATTGAATTTTTACGCCGTGATAAAACCGAACTTTCTCCCGCGCAGTATTTGAAGCGTTTAAAACAGCTGGAGTTAGAGTTTGCCGATCTCCTCACCCTCTCTGCAACCGAACTGAAAGAAGAGATCTATTTCGCCTGGCGGTTGGGCGTGCATTAATAAAGTCTGTGTAGGCCGGATAAGGCGTTAGCCGCCATCCGGCTATGTTACCAGGCAATCTCACCAGACACTGTCCCCCGGTAATAGATAATCCCCTTGATTTTGTTTAAAAAAAATACAGATCGCCATTTGTGCTAAAAAGGCGCGCGCTCTTTATGAGATTATTCTTATGCCCCTTCAAGAGCTAAGCCATTAAGAGTGCCGGAGATAAGCGCCGGATGGGGCCGGAACCCTTAAGCCTGTATTGAACAGACTTAAGGGTTTTTCTTTTCCGGGCGCGTAAAAAACTAAGGTCTGTCAATAACCGCCGGCATGTCGTCAGCCGTATGATTATTCAAAATACGGTTGGCCAGCACACCTGACATCATCGATCCGTTAACGTTCAGTGCCGTGCGGGCCATATCAACGATAGGTTCGATGGCAATAAAAATACCGACCAGCGCAACGGGAAAATTCAACGTCGACAGGACAATCAGCGCCGCGAACGTACCACCGCCGCCGACGCCGGCCACGCCAATAGACCCTAGCGCAATGGCAGGCAACATCGCGGCCAGAAAATGCAGCGAGAGCGGATCAATGCCGATGGTGGGCGCAATCATCGCTACCATAATAGCCGGATAAATCCCGGCGCAGCCATTTTGCCCCATACTGGAGCCAAACGAGGCGGAAATATTGGCAATGGTGCTTTGTACGCCAAATTTTTCCTGGGCGGAAATGGCCAGCGGAATAGAGGCTGCGCTGCTGCGGGAAACAAACGCAAAGGTTAAGACGGGCCAGACCATTCTGAAATAACGCGCTGGATTATTACCGCTGAGGACCAGCAAGATGGCATGCACGATAAACATCATGAAAATCGCGATATAACAGGCGCCGATAAAACCAAGTAAGCTGGCGAATTGTTCAAGGTGGTATGATGAAAAGACGGTAGTCATTAATGCCATGACGCCATAGGGTGTTAATGCAATAACGATACGTACCATCTTCATGACCCAGATCTGAATAGCGTTAATGCCTGCGCTTAATTTCTGACCTTCTGCCGGTGCCTCCTTTTTGACTTTTAACAGGGCGATCCCCGCTATTAGCGTGAAGATAACGATGCCGATGACGGAAACACTTCTGGCTCCCGTAAGATCAAGAAAAATATTAGTCGGGATCAGCGATGTCACTAACTGGGGAATCGACACCGCGGCAGTCTTATTGACTTCTTCCGTAGTTAACATTGACGGCATGTGCATAAAAGCGCTGGCGTCAAGCCCCAGTATATGAGCGGTCAGTAATCCGATAAAACCGGCAGCCATCACCAGGCATAACATGCATCCGACGATCGTCAGCGACATTTTTCCGATGCCGGCGCTATTTTCCAGTTTATTGATGGCGGAAAGAATAGAAATAAAAATTAGCGGTATAGCGACCAGTTTTAACAGGTGGACGTAACCATTGCCGACGATGCTGTACCATTCGATAATGGTTTTAGTGTGATTTGCTGAAATAAAATGCAGGGATAAACCAATAACAGCTCCTAAAAAGATAGCGATAAAAACGCTTTTCGACAGGGAATCGCTTTTTTGATTAATTCTTAAGATGACCCACGAGAAAACCAAAAAAAGTGCGATATACGCGAGCGTAACAACCATATTTTAAGCCTCTTGCCTCATTCAGCACCTGAAATGCCGGAAAGAGTTTACATAAACCTATAGCTCAAACTGAGTTATAGAACCGCAGCGGATTATAAAGAGCGCAACGCCAGGTATCCATACAAAAAATGGGGTTCTGACCTCGCCACCCGGCAATGTCGACAGCCTATTAATTAAATAGTCATTTTCTATACATCTTTTCGTTTTTGACCTGCCAGAACGGTTAATATCTTATAAATCATTACTTATCAAAAAGTTAAGCGATTTTTTGTCTGTCGTATGACCTGACGGACAGGGTCTATGCTTAATAAAAGGCGCTCAATATAACCATTTGTTGGAAAGCCCCTGCGGTTAAGGGGTTGAAGTGATAATCATTATCACTAACATGCTGTTATATCCTGGTGATTTAGAACGCGAGGTAACTCTATGGAATTGCATTCAGACACGTTTAACCCGGAGGACTTCCCCTGGCAAGGGCTGACGCTAACGCCAGCGGCGGCAGCGCACATACGTGAACTGGCAGCAAAGCAGCCGGGCATGTTGGGCGTGCGGTTAAGCGTAAAACAGACGGGATGTGCCGGATTCGGCTATGTTCTGGATACCGTTCGGGAGCCGGATAAAGACGATCTGGTTTTTGAAGCCGAAGGCGCAAAGCTTTTCGCACCGTTACAGGCGATGCCTTTTATTGACGGAACAGAAGTGGATTACGTACAGGAAGGGCTGAACCAGTTATTTAAATTTCATAACCCCAAAGCCCAGAATGAATGCGGCTGCGGCGAAAGTTTTGGGGTATAGGCGGTACTATGTCTCGTAATACTGAAGCAACGGAAGAGGTCGGCATCTGGACAGGCGGACGCCTTAATTACAAAGAAGGATTTTTCACGCAATTACCCACTGATGAACTGGCAAAAGGCATCAGCGAAGAGGTGGTGCGCGCGATTTCCGCAAAGCGTAACGAACCTGAGTGGATGCTGGAATTTCGTCTCAATGCTTATAGAGCCTGGCTGGACATGGATGAACCGCACTGGCTGAAGGCGCACTACGATAAACTGAACTATCAGGACTACAGCTATTACTCTGCGCCATCATGCGGAAACTGCGACGATAGCTGCGTTTCCCAGCCGGGAGCCGTACAGCAAACGGGCGCGAATACCTTTTTGAGTAAAGAGGTTGAAGACGCCTTCGAGCAACTTGGCGTTCCGGTTCGCGAAGGGAAAGAGGTCGCCGTCGATGCGATTTTTGACTCGGTCTCCGTAGCGACCACATACCGTGAAAAACTGGCGGAACAGGGCATTATTTTCTGTTCTTTTGGCGAAGCGATACACGATCACCCTGACCTGGTCAGGAAATATCTTGGCACCGTCGTGCCGGGGAACGATAACTTTTTTGCCGCGCTGAATGCGGCAGTCGCTTCCGATGGGACATTTATCTATGTTCCCAAAGGCGTGCGTTGCCCAATGGAGTTATCCACCTATTTTCGCATTAACGCTGAGAAAACCGGTCAGTTTGAGCGCACGATTCTGGTGGCGGATGAAGGCAGCTATGTGAGTTATATCGAAGGCTGCTCCGCGCCCGTACGCGACAGTTATCAGCTACACGCCGCGGTAGTGGAAGTCATCATCCATAAAGATGCTGAAGTAAAATATTCCACCGTACAAAACTGGTTCCCGGGCGACAACAACACGGGCGGCATTTTGAACTTTGTGACCAAGCGGGCGTTGTGCGAAGGGGAAAACAGCAAGATGTCGTGGACCCAGTCGGAAACCGGTTCGGCGATTACCTGGAAATACCCGAGCTGCATTCTGCGCGGTGATAATTCTATCGGCGAGTTCTATTCCGTTGCGCTGACCAGTGGACATCAGCAGGCTGACACCGGCACCAAAATGATCCATATCGGTAAAAACACGCGCTCAACCATTATCTCAAAAGGCATTTCCGCCGGCCACAGCCAGAACAGCTACCGTGGGCTGGTAAAAATTATGCCGACGGCGACCAACGCCCGAAATTTCACCCAATGCGACTCCATGTTGATTGGCGCGGACTGCGGCGCACATACGTTCCCGTATGTTGAATGCCGCAATAACAGCGCGCAGCTGGAGCACGAGGCGACAACATCACGCATCGGTGAAGATCAGCTTTTCTATTGTTTGCAACGCGGTATCAGCGAAGAAGACGCTATTTCGATGATCGTCAACGGTTTCTGTAAAGACGTTTTCTCGGAACTGCCGCTGGAGTTCGCCGTTGAAGCGCAAAAACTGCTGGCGATTAGCCTTGAGCACAGCGTCGGTTAATGATGAAGGAAAACCCATGTTAAGCATTAAAGATTTACAGGTCAGTGTGGAAGAAAAAGCGATTTTGCGTGGCCTGAATCTGGAGATTCGCCCCGGCGAAGTTCACGCCATTATGGGGCCGAACGGTTCCGGGAAAAGCACGCTCTCCGCCACCCTGGCGGGACGTGAAGATTACGAGGTCACCGGCGGCTCGGTTACGTTCAAAGGTAAAGATCTGCTTGAACTGTCGCCGGAGGAACGGGCGGGCGAAGGGATTTTTATGGCCTTCCAGTACCCGGTAGAAATCCCCGGCGTCAGTAACCAGTTTTTCCTGCAAACCGCGCTGAATGCCGTGCGCGCCTACCGCGGGCAGGCGTCGTTGGATCGCTTTGATTTTCAGGATCTGATGGAAGAAAAGATCGCATTGCTGAAAATGCCGGAAGATTTACTGACCCGTTCGGTAAACGTCGGTTTTTCCGGCGGGGAGAAAAAGCGCAATGATATTTTGCAAATGGCGGTGCTGGAGCCGGAACTGTGCATCCTTGATGAGTCGGACTCCGGACTGGATATCGATGCGTTGAAAATTGTGGCGGAAGGCGTCAACGCGTTACGCGACGATAAACGCGCTTTTATTATCGTGACCCACTATCAGCGCATACTGGACTATATCAAGCCCGATTACGTCCATGTCCTCTATCAGGGGCGAATTGTCCGATCCGGCGATTTTACTCTGGTCAAACAACTGGAGGAGCAGGGTTATGGCTGGCTTACCGAACAGCAGTAAAGCGCTACAGCAATGGCAGCATCTCTTTGAAGAAAAAGGAGAAAGTCGAACTGAGCAGGCAAGACAACATTTACAACAGATGTTGCGTCTGGGATTGCCGACACGTAAACATGAAGACTGGAAATACACGCCGCTGGAGGGCTTAACCCATAGCCAGTTTATTCAGCAGTGTACGACTATCAGCACCGCACAGCGTGATGCGCTGGCGCTGCAAATCGATGCCGTGCGGCTGGTGTTTGTCGACGGACGGTTTATGCCAGAGCTCAGTGATAGCACGCAAAACAGCGGATTTGACGTTAGCGTCAGGGATGAGCGCCAGACGCTTGCCGCGCCGGTACATCCCGAGGTTTTTCTGCATCTGACGGAAAGCCTGGCGCAATGTGTCACGTATATACAGGTACGGCGAAATCAGCGTCCGACCAGGCCGCTACTGTTAATGCATATCACGCAGGGTGTGGATGGCGACGAGCTGAATACTGCGCATTATCGCCACCATCTGGCGCTGGCGGAAGGCGCGGAAGCGACGGTTATTGAGCATTATGTCAGCCTTACAGCGGCAAAACATTTTACCGGCGCGCGTCTGACGATGAACGTTGCAGACAATGCGCAACTGCGTCATATCAAACTGGCGTTTGAAAATGCGTCCAGCTATCACTTTGCGCATAACGATCTTCTGCTGGCGACAGACGCCTCGGCGTTTAGCCACAGTTTTCTGCTGGGCGCCGCAGTACTACGTCACCACAGCAGCTCACAACTGAATGGTGAAAACGCGACGCTTCGACTGAATAGTCTGGCGATGCCGGTGAAAAATGAAGTCTGCGATACGCGGACATGGCTGGAACATAACAAAGGCTACTGTAACAGCCGCCAGTTGCACAAGACCATCGTCAGCGACAAAGGACGCGCGGTCTTTAATGGCCTGATTAACGTGGCGCAACACGCCATTAAAACCGACGGCCAGATGACCAATAATAACCTGTTGTTGGGGAAACTGGCTGAAGTCGATACCAAACCGCAATTAGAGATCTATGCCGATGACGTGAAGTGCAGCCACGGCGCGACGATCGGGCGTATTGACGATGAGCAGATGTTTTATCTGCAATCACGCGGCATCAGACAGCAGGAGGCGCGGCACATGATTCTTTACGCGTTTGCCGCAGAGTTAACGGAAGCTATCCATGATAGCGCCCTTAAACAGCAGGTGCTGGCGCGAATCGGCCAGCGACTGCCCGGAGGCCTGGTATGACATTTCCTGTAGAAAAAGTACGGGCGGATTTTCCCATACTGCAGCGTGAAGTTAACGGCCTGCCGCTGGCTTACCTGGACAGCGCAGCCAGCGCTCAAAAACCTAATCAGGTGATTGATGCTGAATCTGCCTTCTACTGTCACGGCTATGCTGCGGTACATCGAGGTATCCATACGTTAAGCGCACAGGCGACCGAAAGCATGGAGAATGTGCGTAAGCAGGCGTCGCGGTTTATTAACGCCCGCTCCGCAGAAGAACTGGTGTTCGTGCGCGGTACGACGGAGGGCATTAACCTTGTCGCCAACAGTTGGGGAACGGAAAATATTCGCGCCGGGGATAACATTATCATCAGCGAGATGGAGCATCATGCCAATATCGTTCCCTGGCAGATGCTGTGCGAGCGCAAAGGCGCTGAACTGCGCGTGATCCCGTTGCATCATGACGGTACGCTGCGGCTGGAGACCTTAGCAGCGCTGTTCGATGACCGGACCCGACTGCTGGCCATTACCCATGTTTCCAATGTGCTGGGGACGGAAAACCCGCTGCCGGACATGATTGCGCTGGCGCGCCAGCATGGGGCGAAAGTGCTGGTGGATGGCGCCCAGGCCGTGATGCACCATGCTGTTGACGTCCAGGCGCTGGACTGCGATTTTTACGTTTTCTCCGGCCATAAAATTTACGGGCCGACCGGCATCGGCATTCTGTATGTTAAAGAGGCGTTGCTGCAAGAAATGCCGCCGTGGGAAGGGGGCGGGTCGATGATTTCGACCGTCAGCCTGACGCAGGGAACGACATGGGCGAAAGCGCCCTGGCGTTTTGAGGCGGGAACGCCGAATACTGGCGGCATCATCGGTCTGGGCGCGGCAATTGACTATGTGACGTCGCTGGGACTGGATAAGATTGGCGATTATGAGCAGATGCTGATGCGCTATGCGCTGGAGCAACTGGCGCAGGTGCCTGATATCACGCTATATGGCCCGGCGCAGCGGTTGGGCGTCATCGCGTTTAATCTGGGTAAACACCATGCTTACGACGTTGGCAGCTTTCTTGATAATTACGGTATCGCGGTACGAACGGGGCATCACTGCGCGATGCCGCTCATGGCCTGGTATGGCGTGCCAGCAATGTGCCGGGCTTCGCTGGCGATGTATAACACCCATGAAGAAGTGGACCGACTGGTGGCAGGATTAACGCGTATCCACCGCTTATTGGGATAACAGTGAGGTTTTATGGCTGCGCTACCGGATAAAGAAAAATTGCTGCGTAACTTTACGCGTTGCGCTAATTGGGAAGAGAAATATTTATATATTATTGAGTTGGGGCAGCGCCTGGCGGAGTTAAATCCGCAGGATCGTAATCCGCAAAATACGATTCATGGCTGTCAGAGCCAGGTGTGGATCGTGATGCGGCGAAACGCCAACGGCATTATCGAATTGCAGGGCGACAGCGACGCGGCGATCGTTAAAGGCCTTATGGCGGTGGTATTTATTTTGTACCACCAAATGACGGCGCAGGATATTGTGCATTTTGATGTCCGGCCATGGTTCGAAAAAATGGCGCTTGCGCAGCACCTCACGCCTTCTCGTTCTCAGGGGCTGGAAGCAATGATTCGCGCAATTCGCGCTAAGGCCGCCACTCTTAGCTAAACTGTACAGACAGCGTTCTACCTGATGTCAAATCCTTTGTCGGACGGCGACGTCGCTTTATCCAGAGTGGACAGAGCGTATATTTTGTTGTTCTGATAAGCGAAGCGCTATCAGCCGTCGCAGAGGACATCACCAGGAATACAGGAGGTTTGGTATGAAACGTGCGTCTTTCATTACGCTAACTATTATCGGCGCGTATAGCGCGTTACAGGCAGCCTGGGCGGTTGATTATCCATTACCGCCCGAAGGCAGCCGTCTTATTGGTCAGAATCAAACCTATACCGTACAGGAAGGTGATAAAAACCTGCAGGCTATCGCCCGGCGTTTTGATACGGCGGCGATGCTCATTCTTGAAGCGAACAATACGATTGCGCCGGTGCCTAAGCCCGGTACGCTAATTACCATTCCCTCGCAGATGCTATTGCCGGATGCGCCCAGGGAAGGCGTTATCGTCAACCTCGCGGAGCTACGGTTGTATTATTACCCGCCGGGAGAAAACCGCGTTCAGGTGTATCCCATCGGCATCGGTTTGCAGGGACTGGAAACTCCCGTCATGGACACCCGGATAGGGCAAAAGATCCCCAACCCGACGTGGACGCCGACGGCGGGCATACGCCAACGTTCGCTTGAGCGGGGGATCACGCTGCCGTCGGTGATCCCTGCCGGGCCAAATAACCCGCTGGGACGCTATGCGCTGCGTCTGGCGCACGGTAATGGGGAATATCTCATTCATGGTACCAGCGCGCCGGATAGCGTGGGTCTGCGCGTGAGTTCCGGTTGCATTCGCATGAACGCGCCGGACATCAAAGCGTTATTTGCGCAGGTCAGAACGGGGACGCCGGTAAAAGTGATTAACCAGCCGGTGAAATTCTCTGTCGAGCCGAATGGCATTCGTTATGTAGAGGTACACAGGCCGCTATCGCCGGAAGAAGAGCAAAACGTGCAGACGATGCCCTACGTGTTGCCTGCGGAATTTACCGCGTTCAGAAACGCGCAAGGGGTGGATAGTCGCCTGGTCGATAAGGCGCTATACCGGCGAGCCGGGTATCCTGTCAGCGTGAGCGCCGGGCAGACGCCAGCGGTAAATACGACCGCAGTCGAATCCGCTCAGAACGGTTTTGTCGGGGAAGAGGGGCAAACGCGCGCGACGCAGTAGCCTTCGCGCAAACGACGGACAAAAAAATGGCGCACAATGTGCGCCATTTTTATTACGCAGGTACTATTACTTACGGTATTTAGTAGCCTGGTTGTCCAGACGCTGGTTAGCGCGAGCTGCGTCGTCTTTAGCAGCCTGAACGTCGGAACGCATTGCGTTCACGTCGTTGCTCAGCTGGTCAACTTTAGCGTTCAGAGTCTGAACGTCAGAAGACAGCTGATCGATTTTAGCGTTGCTGGAGCAACCAGCCAGCAGAGTAGAACCCAGGATTACCGCGCCCAGTACCAGTTTAGTACGATTCATTATTAATACCCTCTAGATTGAGTTAATCTCCATGTAGCGTTACAAGTATTACACAAACTTTTTTATGTTGAGAATATTTTTTTGATGGGAATGCACTTATTTTTGATCGTTCGCTCAAAGAAGCATCGAAATGCATGAAAGTCCCTAAAAAACCGAAAGAAAACAGGGGGCTTCCATCGGATTCTTCTTAGATAATCCGCAATTAGATAGTAAAATCCGATTTGATTTTTTTATTAATAGTGGCTATCGATTAAATAAAAAAAGCGCCGGAAGGGCGCTTTTTTAAACAAATTAATTCACACAACAATTATTACAGTACGTGAACAGAGGCGGTGTTAGTGGTGCCGCTTGGAACCAGCGCGCCGGAGACCATCACGACGACGTCGCCTTTCTGGGCGAGGCCGCTTTGCAGGGCGACATCTTTGCCCAGACGGTAGAAATCATCAGTAGAATTGATTTCTTTCACCAGTTGCGATACCACGCCTTTGCTCAGTACTAACTGACGGGCGGTCACTTCATTGGTGGTCAATGCCAGGATGGTGGCGTCCGGGAAGTATTTACGCACGGCGCGAGCGGATTTACCGCCCTGGGTCGCTACCACGATCAGCGGCGCTTCCAGTTTTTCGGCGGTTTCTACCGCGCCGCGGCATACTGCTTCCGTAATGCGCAGTTTACGGCTGTCGTTGTTGTAGTCCAGACGGCTGTTCATGACGCGGTCGGTACGTTCGCAGATGGTCGCCATGATAGAAACGGCTTCCAGCGGGTATTTCCCTTTTGCGGATTCGCCGGACAGCATAACCGCATCCGTACCGTCGAGGATGGCGTTCGCAACGTCGCCTGCTTCTGCACGGGTCGGACGCGGGTTTTTGATCATAGAATCCAGCATCTGAGTCGCGGTGATCACGACTTTACGTGCGCGGATACATTTTTCGATCATCATTTTCTGCGCAAAGATTACTTCTTCAACCGGGATTTCTACGCCCAGGTCGCCACGCGCAACCATGATGCCGTCGGAAGCTTCGAGAATTTCATCGAAGTTGTTCAGGCCTTCCTGGTTTTCGATCTTAGAGATAATCTGGATGTTTTCGCCGCCGTGGGCTTTCAGATGTTCGCGAATTTCGACAACGTCAGAACGTTTACGGATAAAGGACGCCGCAACAAAGTCAACGCCCTGCTCGCAACCGAAGATCAGGTCCTGTTTGTCTTTTTCAGCCAGCGCCGGCAGAGCAATAGAAACGCCCGGCAGGTTAACGCCTTTGTTCTCGCCCAGGTCGCCGTTGTTCAGCACCTTACAAATGACTTTATTGCCTTCGATGGCGGTCACTTCCATACCGATCAGACCATCGTCAACCAGGACGGTATTGCCAACGCTCAGGTCGCTGGTGAAGCCTTCATAGGTGACGGCAACGATTTCATTATTACCGACCACGGATTTGTCGGTGGTAAAAGTAAAGGTTTGGCCCGCTTTCAGCGAAACGTCGTTACCGCCTTCCAGTTTAATGGTGCGGATTTCTGGTCCTTTAGTATCAAGCAGAATAGCGGCTTTTTTACCAGTTTTGCTCATCACGTTGCGCAAGTTCTGGATACGCTGACCGTGTTCTGCATAATCGCCATGAGAGAAGTTCAGACGCATCACGTTCATGCCCGCGTCCAGCATTTTGCTTAACATCTCTTCGGATTCGGTTTTCGGACCGATAGTACAAACAATTTTCGTCTTTTTCATGACAGTCTTAGTCTTTAAGTTGAGGAGGATATGGAAATCTGGCTTCGGGCGCGCACGGCCCGGAAGCTAAGCCTGTGTTGCTAAAGTGATGATGCCTCGCTCTAAGGATAGGTGACATCGAAAGAGCGTGCAGAGGAATGTGTGCTCGCGTTTCAGCCCAACGGGAAGGGGATAATTTTAGTCGTTGAGTTTTACAGTCCAATGCGCTGAAACCATTCAAGAGACAATTGGCGCGCATTATACGCTGAAATTTACAAAAAAGGAAAATGAAAACCCTGTTTCAAAAGACATCTGTGCAGATCCACAACGGTTTGTTATTACGCTGTTTACGATGTCGCTGGCGATGACGCCGCCCGAACAGGGGCGGCGTTGCGCAACAGTGGGTGTTGTTGCGCATAATGTCAATCGAGCAACTTTTTGCCTTCCAGGTCGATGGCGATGTTTTGGTTGTGTGCTTTTCGATAGCACAGAATCGCTATCCCGATCGCCGCCCAGCTAATTCCGAGTATCAGAGCGTGAATGTTCATGTTTAAACAGACGTAGCCGATGACGATCATCCCCATGATCGGCGAAATGACATGGGCGAAAATGCGCCGCTGGGCTTTCATCCGGAAATTGAACAGGATAAACACACACAGGTTTACGACAAAAAAAGCGAAAAGCGCGCCAAAGTTCACCAGCGTGGAGATAGATTCAATCTTGCCGGAAAACAGGTAGCTGAGCAGCAGGGTGACGCCGCCGGTAAACAGAATGGCATAATCCGGCGTTTTACGCGTGGTATGGACGTGAGCGAGGAAGGCGGGCAACATTCGGTCGCGCCCCATTGAAAATAGCACTCTGGACACCGCCGTTTGCGCGGTAATAATGTTGCCGACGGCGCACACAAACGCCACAATGATGGAAAATGCCACTTTGAGCCAGATACCGCCAACGTTGCCGGCAATGGTGAAAAATGCTTCATTCGTCGCATTACCTTCCGCGAAGCGGTCGACGTTACCGGTGGCGAACGCCGCAAACGCTACAACGATAATAAACAATACCGTCGCCAAAACTAACGCCAACAGCGTTGCTTTACTGACGGCGCGTCCCCCGCCTTCGCTTTCTTCACTTAATGTACTGATAGCATCAAAGCCGAGAAAATTCAGCGCAGCCACCGAAATCGCCGTCGCGATGAGCCCAGGAGTGAACCACTGTGAATCGAAAAAAGGCCGGAAGGAAAGCGTTATCTGACTACTGTCCAGCATCATCAGACGGACAATGAGTAGCACGAAAATCGCCAGAATACCGAGTTGAATAAAGACCAGTAACTTATCAAATTTCGCCGTTTGCTGTATCCCGAGATAGTTGACTCCGGTGCCAATAGCCACATAAATCAACGGCCAGACCCAGACCGGGATTTGCGGTAAAATAGCGTGGACCGCGACGCCGCCCAGCACCGCTACGAGCGTAGGGAACAAAAGATAATCCAGCAGTAATATCCATCCGGTCAGAAACCCTACGGCGGGATTAATGCATACGCCAGCATACGCATAGGCCGAACCCGACGAGGAGATATGCTGCGATAAGGTAGAGTAGCTGTACGCGGTAAAAAACATCGCGATAGCGCCAATAATATAAACCAGCGCAACCATACCGTGCGAAAGATTATAAACGACGCCATAAAGAGAGACTGGTGCGATAGGCACCATAAACACCAGACCATAAAGCACTAAATCGGTAAGAGACAATTTTTTGACTTTTTTCATGATAAATACCTTAATGGCTTTTTATGCCAGATCGCGTAAAAACGCGCTTACCGCTGCGAGGCAGGGCGCGATATTTTCTTCATGCGGGTTATGGCTGCTGCCGGGAATAGTGACCGCGCGGCAGTCTGAAATGTGAGAGAGAAGCGGCGAGACGACGCGCTCGGTTGCCTGATCGTTTTCGCCGCGTAGTACCAGAACAGGACAGCGTATCTGGCACAAATGGGGCGTAATATCCCAGTCGGCAAGTTTGCCATTTGCCGCCAGTTCATTGGTTCCCCATAAAATGTGATAACCCGTAGGGTCGGCGGCGAACTGCGCATTAGATCGCTGAACATGAACGGCTTCTTCCGCGAGGGTATAAACGTGTCTGGCATA
The DNA here is from genome assembly GCF_046567715.1 of Salmonella sp. 741265116_PST. Lineage (NCBI taxonomy): Bacteria > Pseudomonadati > Pseudomonadota > Gammaproteobacteria > Enterobacterales > Enterobacteriaceae > Salmonella > Salmonella sp. 741265116_PST. The sequence goes on from NZ_JBKFPH010000002.1 coordinate 110,668, forward strand.
ATAAGCGACCAGCTGTTCCGGTGGGTTTTGATAAATGACGGCGGGCATAATGACGTTTTTGATATCGTCATCGGACATTGGCGTCAGAGCGTTAAAGAGCCGTATGGCTTCCTGTTGCCACAGGGCGATACTGGCCGGCGAACTGGCCAGTATCGTCCCGCGAAGCCCGGCAGGCTGTAAGCAGGCGTGCTCTGCGGCAAGCATTCCGCCCCAGGAATGTCCCAGTATCGAATACCCGTGTCCAATACCCAGGTGATGAATTAATTGGGTTAATTGACGGAGATAACGCGCAATAGTCCAGAAAGACGCGTCGGCATGAGGAAAATGCGTTGAACGACCGCAACCATATTGATCGTAAAATATTACCATGCGCCCGTCATCAGCCAGACGGCGATAATTTAATAAATAATCAAAGCCGCCAGAAGGGCCGCCATGAAGGATAATGAGCGGCGTGAGTAATGATTTTCTGTCGCCATAAATCCGATAGCTTGTCAATATGTTTTCAGAAAACATTTCGCCATAGAGATAAGTATCATTCATATTCTTAATGACTCAGTGTGTGGCAGGGCAGGCGAAATTTATATTCGCCTTGGTAATATTATTTTTTTATTGTGTGTAAAACATTACACCAGAAGGTGGCGTAATGTTCCCATTGCAGAAACTGCGGACTTCCCCAGTGCGGCGAACAATCACTGGCAAAGCAACATACTTTCCCTTTATGGTAAGTACCCATAACTAACAGTGGATCGCCATTAATTTCAGCAAGGACCTGACTATTTTCTTTGGCGATAAGCTTGTTATAGCCCAATAGCGGCGGCCATTCGCTAAATGGCTGGGTAATAACATGCTCTACCGCAGTATTTACTGCTTTACATCCTTGCGGTAGTTCTACGCGGTCATCTACATCCAGCATCTCAACCGGCAATACCTCCGCCAGAACCGTATTTTTATAATTGGCTTTTGCTTCTATTCCCGTAAAGGATAAATACCCGCCGATCATCAACAGACCGCCGCCCTCAGCAACATAATCCGCGATAAGTTGTAATGCATCAGGAATAATATCCATATTATAAAACGTTCTGTTTTGTAGCAGGAACGTATTGCTACCGATATCACTGATGACGATCGCATCATAGCAGGCTAATGCTTCGGCGGTTTGTGGAAAACGAGTTTGCACAATATGGGCAGGCATGTAGTCCACATCAATATTACCCTGGCGTAAGCAGGATAATAAATAGTCTGCGCCTTCTTCATATTTGCTCGATGTAAAGCTATCAAAACCTTTAGAGTGAATCATATGAATGTGCCAGGATTCGCCAATAAATAAAATTTTCATTATGTCACCTGTTAATTAATGTTAATGACTTTATTAGATTGGGTACGCATTCGATGTAAAACCTGCAAGTGCTGAGGCATACTCGACGCACCGACTTGTTCCACCGCCAGAGAAGCGAAAGCGGAGGCATATTGAATGGCTGCGACCATATCTGCTTGTCGCGCCAGCGCGGCGGCTAAGGCGCCATTAAAAGCGTCACCGGCCCCAGCGGCATCTTTTACCACGGCGCTCCACGCAGGAATATACAACGTGCGGGCGTGCTCACAGAGCAGAGAACCACGGGCGCCAAGGGTAATGATGACTTTTTTCACCCCGGATTGCAGAATAATATTTCCGGCTTTTTTCGCATCATTAATATCAGTAATAGTTACGCCGGATAAAAAAGAGGCTTCAGTTTCATTCGGCGTGATGATGTCAATATCAGATAGTAAATGCGTCACCTGTTTCGTATAGGGGGCAGGATTCAGCATGATCATTTTATTTTCTTGTTTGCCCAGGCGAATAAATTCAGTCAACGCTTCAATGTTCGTTTCGAGCTGCATTAACATAACGTCAGACTCGGCGATATAACGGTGTTGCTCGTTAATCTCTTGCGTGGTGAGCATCATATTGGCGCCAGGGTAGATGGCGATAATATTATCGCCATCCACGGCGGAGACATAGATTAATGCGCTACCGGTGGGCGCTTTATCTGTTTGATACGCGCTGTATGAGGCGATGCCTGATTGAATAATATGATTCATAGCAAATGCGCTGAACTGATCTTTGCCCACTTTAAAAATAAAATGTGCCGCAGCGCCGGCATTGTTTGCCGCTAAAGCCTGGTTGGCTCCTTTACCGCCAGGATAGAATCCAAATTGACTGGCCAGAATGGATTCTCCGCTTTGTGGAAACCACGGCACGGTTGCTGAAACATCAATATTAAATGAGCCTAAAACACACACCTTGCCTGCTTTTTTTGTGCTTTCCCGGCGCAGTTTTGCATCCTGATGGATTGGTGTGGCGATAGTGCTGGAGATATCAATCTTATTTTCAGTGATAAGCTTACTCAGCGCGTCACGGTTTAAAATCCCTCCGCCATAGCAACGCTGAAGCATACCTGATTTCTGGAAATAGCGTAGATCGGAACGAATAGTCTCCTGGCTAACCTTATAAAGGTCTGAAAGTTTACTGACGCTAACACTATTATCCTTTATCAGTAAATTAATGATGGCATGACGTCTTTCTTCTTTAAACATATTGCCTCCGGGTAGTGAGTTGAATTGTATTTATAGCAATGTTGTCATGCGGTGAATTCAATCACAGATTATGCGGTCAACCGGAAGTAACCTCAAATGAATGTCAATAATCAGAAGCGCAGTCAATGTGTTAAATATTAATTGCTTACAGAAGGGGGAAATAGTTTTGTGAGTGTTGTCATATATTTTCTATGTAATATGACGGGGTGAACGTAAAATAGTTGGGCTTGCACGATTCAGTGAGTATATGCAGCCGGACAGCGTTCGCTTATCAGTCGCTACCCTCGACGAAATAAGACGATATCGCTCTCCGGCCCTGGGGTTATATACGCTCGATTTTTGCCGGCAGCCCCTGACGTACCGCCGCGCCAGAAACCCAGTCGAGCCAGGTGTTGGTAATGGTTCTTGTCGGATCGGCAAAGCCCAGATCGTTAAGATTTATGCCTGCCCTGATTTGTGGATCATACGGCATAGGCACGCCATCCAGAGAGTGCTGCGTTGCGCCCATCTCGCGGTGGCCATATCCGTGTTCGATGGCGATGACGCCTGGCATCACGCCATTTAACAAACTGATTTGCGCCACGACCTGACCGCCCGGCGTAATGATCCGTACCCGATCGCCATGTTGCAGTCCATAACGCTCGCCGTCTTGCGGATTCAGCGCCACCAGGTTTGCTGGCTTCACATGGTGTAAGCGCGGGATGACGGCTGTTGAGCTGGACATGGTATTTGATTTAAATGAAATCAGTTTCAGCGGCCATTGCCCAATGGGAAACTGGTCGTCAATCGCACGACCATCTGACAAACGCGCCGGATACCAGACCGGGCAACCGCTGAAACGCTCCCCGGTGATGGCGTGACGGTGGGCGGCGACATCTGCATTCCAGATCTGTAAGGGTTTTTTCCACGCGTTACCTAACCGTTGCTCCGTATAGCCGCTATCCTCGGGCGCAAACCGGCCGCCACGCGAGTAGATAAACGCCACACGACCAACCTCATCAGCTTTAAGCGTGTGCTGAATTGCTGGCAGAATGCGGCTGACGCCGGTAAGCGAAATATCTTCCTGATTTGCCGGCGCGACCGGTGTCTTGCCCATAAAGGCGATATTAGCGGCTACGCGCAGATAGAAGTCTTCCGCCCGGTTCAGTGGAAAAGCATTGCCCTGCGGATCGGTTATCGCCCGGTCGCCGAAGCCGGGCAGATGGAGCCGTTTTGCTACCGCAATACAAAATGCTTCCATTGAGACAGGTTGCCCGTCCGCCGTTCGGTGAGTGGCGGGGGCGACAACCGGCCAGCGGGCGGTAGTGGCTTTACTGGCTACGCCGCCCCAGGGCGCCGTAAATCCCCAGCTCTCAAAATTGTGCGTATCCGGCACAATGTAATCCGCCAGCGCCGTCGTTTCATTCATAAAGGCGTCAATCGCGATAAAGAGCGGCAGTCGGCGAGGGTCTTTTAGCTTTTCTTCCGCCACGGCGCGTAGACCGGGAACACCGTAAAACGGGTTGCTCATATTGGAAATCCAGGCTTTAAGCGGATAAGGATAGCCTTCGAGCGCGGAGGTCAACAGTTCGGTAAGCTGGCCTGCCACAAAGGGATACCACGGCGCTTTGGCTGGATAAGGTGATTGCCCGTCGGCAATTTTGTCGCGGTATTCTTCCGATGCTTCATAAGCGGTTTTGCTACGGGCAATACTTAACCCGGACGGTTTCACTTTTCCGGCAAAACTGTTCATGTTGTAGCGGGGGCCGTCGCTAACGCCGTTGAATTTGCCGCCGCCGACAAAGACGCCGCCGGACAAGCTGAGGTTGCCGATCAGCGCGTTAAGCATCATGACCGACCAGGCGTTATAAAACCCATTGCCGGCCATCATGCCGCCGTGACTGATGACTGCGGCTTTACGTCCGTGAGCGGTAAAGGTTTCCGCCAGCGCGATAATTTGCGCTTCCGGCACGCCGCACTGTTCGCTGTATTGCGCCAACGAGAGCTTTTCTGCCGCCTCTTTCAGGCGTTGCAACCCGCTCTTCACCGTGACCCGTTGGCCGTCGGCGAGCGTAACGTACTGCGTCACGAAAAGCCGTGCCTGTCGGCAAGTGGAGGCATCGACCAACTCGCCGTCGGTATTCAGTACGACAGGGGTCTCTTCGCCATCGGGCGTAAGATGGCGTAGCGTCAGGTGTTGTCCGGCAAGCGTCGGCAGTTCATCCGCAATGACCAGGTGCGTGGCGTTGGTCCAACTTTGCTCGCCGGCCTGCTGCATCGCCTGTACGCCGGGAATCGCCAGATAATCAGCATTATAACGTTGATTATCCATGATCCAGCGGATCATCCCCATTGCCAGCGCCGAATCGCTGCCGGGCATGACCGGTTGCCAGCGACCGCGAGGATCGGCAAGCACCGTTGATAAGGGTAGGGCGGGGGCGACCACGACGTATTGAAAATTCTCACGCAGCCGGGCGCTCGCCAACTGACGCGCCTGGCGTTTAAACGGATTACCGGACTGTGCCGGGGAGGTGCCCATAAAGAGCGCAAACTCCACGTTTTCCCAGTCGGGTTTGACATGCGGGTTTTTATCCAGATCGCCCATCAATGCCCCGGAGCCGGCCCGGTAAGCCAGTCCACAGTAGGCGCCATGCGCGCCGAAATTCTTGCTGCCGAAGCTATTTAGCGCAAAACGACGCAGAAACGCATCGCGGCCTTCGTCGCTGGTATTCGTGACCAGTAACTGATTGGTTTTGGACCCGAAACTGGGGTGCTTTGCGTCAATTGGCGTATCCGGCGCATGAATAGCACGCAGTCCGTCCACATGACCTTCGCCAAACAGATCGCCGCCTTCCACGACTTCTTCAATAAGCTGCTCAAAGCTGATGCGCTGCCATTTCCCTTCGCCGCGTTTACCCACGCGTTTCATCGGTTCAAGCAGTCGTAGCGGACTGTACAGGCTTTCCAGCAGCGTGGCGCCGCGCGCGCAGGCGGTTGAGCGGGCGTCAAGACCGCTTTCTCCCGCTAGTTGCTCCATGGCTTCGCTAAAAGGGACGGACGAGTCAATCGGGTGTTCCTGCGACAAGGGGTGATAGGGATTGCCGGCGATGCGTATCACTTTGCCATCGGCATTAACCCGGGCGCGGATACCGCACTGTGTCCAACAGCCGAAGCATTGCGTCATGGCGATGGTTTGTTGTGGATTTTGCTGCCAGTGCGTTTGCGCCTGCGCCTCCGGAATTAACGCATTGCCAAAGATGCGGTCGCGCGTTACCTTGCCGGATGTCCCGTTTAACAGGCCATCAATTGCGCGTTTCGCCACATCACGGTAGCTCAGACCAAAAGTGACCATCCCACCGACGGCGAGACCGACTTTTAGCCACTGACGACGGGTTAAATTAGCCATGTTGTAATCTCCTGGTGAGTCCGTTCAGCGTTTCACGAATAATAATCAGTAGCGCTATCCACAGGCCGAAGGTGCCGAGAATAGCCAGCCAGCCATCCGTTCCGCCTGGTAACGAGTAAGGGTTAAATTGCGCGTTGAACTTGGGTACGGTTTGTACCTGAATCAACAATGTCCAGCGCATCAGCCAACATAGCGCCAGCGCGCTCAGAACCAGCAGGACGCGTCTTAGCTGCGATAACGGATGACGTAGCGCCAGGCTACAGAACAGCAGCGTGAATACCCACAGCGCTAGCCAGCCGACAGCGTAATATTTGGCTGACAGGGCGACGGTAATCCACTGACGGATTGCCGTGCCGGAAAGCGTATCGCCGCTCACCCACATAGCCACAACCAGCCCCAGCGCCGCCAGCGTCCAGAGTTGTCCCCATAGTATTTTTGGCAGCCTTACCGAGTCGCGTCGGGCGGCGACAATCATCAGCGCGAAGAACGCCTGTAAGGCGCTAAGAAACATCGCCACGGGGAAGGCGTAGCTAAACCAGATTGGGCGCGCCAGCACAACGGAGACTTCGCGGCCGGTATAAATCAACAGGCCCACCGCGCAAAGCGCGCTGGCTAACGCCAACCATTTAGTGACGTTGTAACTTTTATTGAATAATCGTTTTATCTGCTGCGCCAGGAACCACAGCGCGAGAAATCCGGTAAACAGCGGCAGGAACAACGCTCCCCAGGGCATCCACGACCAGGGCGTCGGCCAGGCATAGAAATGCCAGACGCGGGCGGTCTGGTGCAGATCCGCCGTCAGCGCCAGCGGTGCGGTAATCGCACAGGTAATGGCAATCAGTAATGCCCGATTTTCTTCTGTTGCGGCGTCTTTTTTCCGCCAGTGAAGATAACAGGCAAATAGTGCGGCGCAGGCGGCAATGCCAATAAAAAAGAAATATTGTACCGCCCACGGCAGCCAGCTAATGTCCTGCGGGTGAGCCAGCACTTCTTCAATGATGAGTGAATGCGTCATTCAGACCTCCTGCCAAAGCGCGGGCTGCGCACGGCCCATTAATGGGGTGACAAAGGCGTCGTCCAGACCCAGGTAGAAAACATGGGGCGACGTGCCGTTTTCCGGCTTTAATACCTTGATAGCGTCGCGATGTTGATGAAGCAGGGTGGCGATGCGGCTATGGGGATCTTTGATATCGCCAATAATACGCGCGCCGCCGACGCAGGACTCTACGCAAGCGGGTAACAGTCCGGCTTCCAGACGATGGACGCAAAACGTGCATTTATCGGCAGTTTGCGTTTCATGATTGATAAATCGGGCGTCGTAAGGACACGCCTGTACACAATAGGCGCAGCCGACGCAGCGTTTGTTATCCACCACCACAATGCCGTCTTCCCGCTGAAAGGTGGCTTGTACCGGGCAGACCGGCACGCAGGGGGGGTTATCGCAATGGTTGCACAGACGCGGCAACAGCACATTCGTGACTTCCTGACTACCTTCACGCTGGACCTGGTATTGGTTTACCGTCGTACGAAACGCGCCCTGCGGCGTTTGGTTTTCAATAGTGCAACTTACGGTACAGGACTGACAGCCGATACAACGCCGCAGGTCGATAAGCATGGCGTAACGGTGTCGGGGAGAACCTTCATGCCGCTCCGGCGAAAAAGGAAATTTCGCTTCAGCCAGCGGAACCAGCGAGGCGCCAGCGGTCAGGACGCCGAGCTGCTGGAGAAATTGCCGTTTACTGTTGTCCATATTGACTCCCGTCCACATTGCCAACAATGAAACATTTGTCACGATGTTGGTTTATGTGTAATGAATAAAAAATGTTGATGATTTACAGTGTAAAAATCGAGGCGGGGTACGCTCTATTGTGGTTAACCACATACCCGGCTTGTTGTTGATCTAAAACAACATAATTGACAGGGATATTGGGGTGAGAGGTAAAACCGTAAGGCGCCTGGCGGTGTTGGCGGCAGTAGGGCTGCTTTGTCATGGCGCGTGGGCAGGGACGTGGAATATCGGTATTTTGGCCATGCGCGGCGAGGCGTCTACGCGTAGTCACTGGCAACCGTTGGCAAAGACATTAAGCCAACAGCTTCCAGGCGAAACCTTTCACATCCAGCCGCTGGATCTGCATCAAATGCAGGAAGCCGTTAACCAGGGAACCGTGCAGTTTGTGATAACCAACCCGGCGCAATTTGTCCAACTGAACAGCCATGCGCCGCTGCGCTGGTTAGCTTCCCTGCGCTCCACGCGCGATGGGAAAGCGGTGAGTAATGTTATTGGCAGCGTGATTTTGACCCGGCGCGATAGCGGCATCACCACGGCGCATGATCTCATCGGTAAGACAGTTGGCGCGATTGATGCTCAGGCATTTGGCGGCTATTTATTAGGCTATAAAGCGCTCAGCGACGCGGGCTTACGCCCGGAGCGCGATTTTCATCTTCGTTTTACCGGATTTCCTGGCGATGCCCTAGTCTATATGCTGCGCGAAAAAGCGGTGCAGGCGGCAATTGTGCCAGTGTGCCTGTTAGAAAATATGGATCAGGAAGGCTTGATTAATAAAAAGGACTTTATCGCGCTGCTTGCCCGACCGACGCCCCTGCCTTGCTTAACCAGTACGCCGTTATATCCTGACTGGTCGTTCGCGGCGCTACCTGCGGTAAGCGATGCGCTGGCGGATCGCGTAACGCGAGCGCTATTCAACGCGCCCGCCGCCGCGTCATTTCACTGGGGCGCGCCAGCGTCGACCAGTCAGGTAGAAGCGTTGCTGCGTGATGTTCGTCAGCACCCTCAGCAGCGTCGACTGTGGCTGGATGTCAAAAGTTGGTTAATCCAGCACCAGCTAATGGTTGGCGGCGTGATTCTGGCGTTCCTGTTGCTCACGCTCAATTATATTTGGGTCATGCTGCTGGTGCGTCGACGCGGAAAACAACTGGAACGTAATAGCGTAGTTCTTCATCAGCATGAGCGGGCGCTGGAAACCGCCCGGCAAATGAGCGTGTTGGGTGAAATGACCTCCGGGTTTGCCCATGAGCTTAATCAGCCGCTTTCCGCGATTCGACATTATGCCCAGGGGTGCCTGATTCGACTGCGCGTTGCAGATGAACAGCATCCCTTGCTGCCGGCGCTGGAGCAGATTGACCAGCAGGCGCAACGCGGTGCGGATACTCTGCGTAACCTGCGTCACTGGGTTAGCCAGGCGCAGGGCAACCCGGTGCTAACCGAAGCGTGGAAGGCCATAGCCATTCGCGAGGCGATTGATCATGTCTGGCAATTGTTGCGTATGGCGCAACAGTTTCCGGCAGTGACTCTGCATACCGAGGTTAGCGCTGCGCTGCGCGTAACGCTGCCGTCAGTGCTGCTGGAGCAGGTACTGGCGAATATCATTCTTAATGCGGCTCAGGCGGGCGCCACCCATTTATGGGTCGTTGCTGAACGCACTGAAAACGGCATCAGTATCGTTTTGCAGGATAACGCCGGGGGAATCGATGAGGCGCTATTACGCCAGGCGTTTCAGCCGTTTATGACCACCCGCAAAGAGGGGATGGGCTTAGGGCTGGCAATTTGCCAGCGGCTGGTGCGGTATGGGCGGGGCGATATCAGCATCAGGAACCAGACCGCGCCGGACGGTCTGTCGGGAACGATGGTCACGATACATTTCTTACATGAGCATGGGGGCAGGGATGGCGACAATTCATCTACTGGATGATGATACGGCGGTCACTAACGCGTGCGCGTTTTTACTGGAAAGTCTGGGATATGACGTAAAATGCTGGGCGCAGGGGACGGATTTTTTGGCGCAGGCCAGTCTGTATCAGGCCGGGGTCGTATTACTGGATATGCGAATGCCGGTACTGGATGGGCAGGGCGTTCATGATGCGTTGCGCCAGTGCGGAAGTACCCTGGCGGTTGTTTTTCTTACCGGGCATGGCGATGTACCGATGGCCGTGGAGCAGATGAAACGCGGCGCCGTCGATTTTCTGCAAAAACCGGTATCGGTAAAACCGCTACAGGCGGCGCTGGAGCGTGCGCTGACGGTTTCATCGGCAGCGGTGGCGCGCCGTGAGATTATACTGTGTTACCAGCAATTGACGCCGAAAGAGCGTGAGCTGGCCAGCCTGGTGGCAAAAGGATTTATGAACCGTGAAATTGCGGAAGCGATGAATATCGCGGTGCGTACCGTAGAGGTTCACCGCGCCAGAGTTATGGAAAAAATGCAGGCCGGTAGCCTGGCGGAGCTGATTAGGCGTTTCGAAAAAATGGTCTCGCCAGAGACCAGAATACGAACAACGTATGAGTCATGAATAATAAATCGCGTTATTTCTTTGATTTGAATCAAATTTTGTTTAATTGAGAAGACTGTTATATTCTGTTGGTTTGAGCTGGCGACGAGTAAAACGTATGACAAAACCGACAAAAGATGACGAACTGTACCGCGAGATGTGCCGGGTGGTGGGCAAGGTCGTGCTGGAAATGCGCGATCTAGGGCAGGAGCCTAAATATATTGTTATTGCGGGCGTGTTAAGAACCGCGCTGGCGAATCAACGCATCCAACGTAGCGCGTTAGAAAAACAGGCGATGGAAACCGTGATTAACGCTCTGGCGCGGTCATAGCCGCTATCAGGGTGGCAATAACGAAATCGCCTTTGAATTGTCGCGATTGTCACCATGGCGGGCGGGTTGCCCGCCGTTAGCGATGCGCAGGGTTATCAGTTGATGGCTAAGCGCAGCCCTAACGTATCAGGGTACGGCTCAAAATAATTCTGGCTGCGTAGATAGTCATCCGGATGTTCCGCCAGATAGTGCTTCAGCAGTGTTAACGGTGCTAGGATAGGTAGTCGGCCCGCCCGGTAGCCGAGAATCACCTCGCGTAATTCCGCGCGTTGCCTGCTGTTCAACGCGCGGTGAAAATAGCCCTGGATATGCATCAGCACATTGGTGTGATTTTTACGTGAAGCGGGATGGCGCAGGATAGCCATCAGTTTTTCTCTGTATCGGACAAAGAAGGCATCCAGATCATCCCACTCATGCAGACGCGCGACGAAAGGGCCAATTTCGCGATAGCCGGCCTGGTGATGGGCGAGAAGCTGAAGTTTGTATCGGCTATGAAACGCGAGCAAACTGTGACGACTCAAGCCCTGCGCGCGTAGCGCATTTAATTCATGTAGCGCGAAGATACGTGCGATGAAGTTCTCGCGTAGTACCGGATCGTGCAGGCGACCATCTTCCTCTATCGGCAGCCAGGGATATTTCTCCATCATCGCGGCGGTAAACAGCCCCGTGCCAGCTTTGCGGCCCCTGTTACCCTTTTCATCATACAGGCGAACGCGCTCCATTCCGCAACTGGGCGATTTTGCACACACAATAAACCCCGCCAGTTCGCCTATTGTTGGCAGAAACCGATCGGCAAAGGCATTCATTCGCTCGGTGACGTCATCGTGCGGGGCATGGCTATAGCGCATCCGAATGTCGCCACAGGTCGTCTGGATAAGACGCAGCGCAGGGCGAGGAACGGGCAGGCCGATCGCCACCTCCGGGCAGATCGGTTTGTAGGCCACCCACGATGCCAGAGAGTTCATGACGAAATCCATACGCTTATGTCCGCCATCAAAGCGTACCGCGGCGCCAGTCAGACATCCGCTAATGCCGACTACGGGTTTGTTATTCATGATTCCCCCTTATTGAAAGTACGACGACTGACGCCAATGGCGCAAAATGTTATCTCACGCTGATTTAAAACTTACACAACTTTGTTTTTTTGTCTAAGTTTTCGCGGGGATTTTTTTGACGTAGTTAAATATCAATAAGATAGCATGAGGGGAAGAAATCTATTTCAGCGCTTATAGTGTGATAACCTCCAGCGAAGCGACAATGTTGCGCCACTGGGCAAGCTGTTTTTTCTGCCCGGCAGTGAGCTTTCCGGTGGTCACCAGGAACCATTTTCTCTGGGCGAACAGCTCGGGTACCAGCACGGTTGGTGGAGAGGGAAGCACATTGAGCCGCAGCTCTTGTCCGGTACGAGTCAACGCTTCCAGCCAGATTTCACAGTGATCCGAGAGATTCCATCCGCTAATAAATGCGTTGTGGCCAGGCGCTTTTCTGTCGGCTTCAAGGCAAAAAGAGGTGTAGGCAATAATGATGCCATCCAGTACTTCGCGCAGCGTCATCACGGCGGGAAGATGCGCTGACACTTTGCTGCGCAACGGACGCAATAAATGGGTCACCAGTTCTGCACGGGGATATTCCCGGCCACAGTCATAAATCAACTGCCGTAGCGCGTCAGTTCGCCCTTCGTGGAGATGTTGAAGCATCGTCTCCTGGATCGTTATCCAGTTATCGCCCAGGCGAATGACCGGACGCGACAGTAAGGGTTTGACCTGGCTTATCGGTACGCCTTTTCTCACCCAGTCGAGGATGTTAAGCGCTTGTCGAATATCGTCATCGCTGTATAAGCGATGTCCGCCATCAGTACGCTGCGGTTTCAATAAACCATAGCGTCGCTGCCATGCCCTTAGCGTGGCGGCATTGATACCGCATAGTCTGGCAAATTCGCCGATAGAATACGACATGGTAAAGCCCGTTAAATAAGGGGATTCTACTATATCATGATTAAATGAAGACTAAGAGCCTATCCCATTAGGCTATTTTATTCGCCATTTTGGGACCAGGCAGTGCTCAAAATCCTCACGTACTACGTGTACGCTCCGGTTTCTGCGCGCTGGCCTGCCCCAAACTGGCTTCAACAATTACACCTACTGGGATAGGCTCTAAGGCAGTGATAAATGGTGCGGCATACCAGGGCATCCGTATGGATTTTGTCGATGATGAGCAATACTACGTGGCGTAAGGCTCATCAAAATATGACCAATGCTTAATACCATCGGATGCCCCTGGTTAATACTCTATTAACCTCATTCTTCGGGCGCAGTTAAGTAACTCTGTCACTTTATGAACCTGTAGCTTTCTCATCATATTCATCCGGTGTGTTTCGACGGTTTTTATACTGATATGTAGCTTTTCGCTGATCCCATGATTGGTATACCCCTCGTCAATAAGCTTAAGAACCTGACGTTCGCGTAAAGTAAGCAGTTGATGATTGGTCGTGTCAGTGTTTAATTCAGCCAGGATAGCTTCCCGATTCAACGTCGGGTCAATGTAACGCTTGTTTACTGCTACCGTTTGTAATGCCGCTAACAGAACTTGCTGACTACTGCTTTTTAAAACATAGCCATTAGCCCCTGCGGCTAAAGTTTTAATGGTCATATACTCTTGTTGGTATGCCGTGTAAACCAGAATATTCATTGCTGGCCAACGCTGATGTAATTGAGGAATGATATCCAGGCCATTGATACCAGGTAAGCTAAGATCAAGGATAATTATGTCAGGCTCGTATGCACAACAGGCATTATAAACCTCAAGACCATTTTTAACATGTTCTACAATTTTAAAATGAGGCCAGGGTAGTAAGGCATTCATAATGCCGTTAATGATGATCTCATGATCGTCTACTAATAAGATCTTATATTCTTTCATTTTGCTGCCCTCGCGAAAATTAAGATAATATTAAGTAATGGTGTGGTTTTTGAAGATCATACGTATTTTCTGGCGTAAGTCGGTTAGTTCCTCCAGCGCGATGATTTTCCCCATTTTTACGCGATTCTCAATGTCTACGACATCGCATACCAATTCAGTCTGCCCTATTTGACCTAAACAGCCTTTTAATGTGTGAATTAACTGATCGATTTTTTTTCCAGCCGATACGGCATTTTCAATATCAGCCAGCAAGAGGTCCAGTGATTGGAAAATCTTGCTATTAATGACCATATCATCTGTCGCCAGTAGCGCTGAACAGCGACTCGGATCCTGCTCCTGTAGCTCTATATTTCGTAAAAGTTGGTATTCTGCGGCAATACTGATATAGCGAGCTAAGGTAGCCAATGTCACTGGTTTGGTAATGTAATGATGAATCCCATTTTTTTTACAACGATGAATATCTTCTGTCGCTACGCTAGCGGATAGCGCCACAAACATGCAGTCAGGATCTAAATTATTCGGCCCATCATGCCATAATTGTACACATTCAATACCATCTATTTCTGGCATTCTAATGTCAATCAGTACTAAATCGAATCGCTGCTGTTGTGATAAAGTCAGAGCCTCGTTACTGCTGGCGGCAATAGTGACATGTTGGCCCAGGCTGACAAGCATTTTGCCGATGATATCCCGATTAATATCGGCATCATCAACCAAAAGAATCTGCAACTGCCAGGGAGGTAACAAATTATTTATTACTGGTATATTTGGTATACACAATATTAACTGTTGTGCCAGGTCGTAGAGTTTTCCGGGGAAGTACAGAAGCTCTGCATTGAGAAGCGCATTTTGCTGGTGGGGTGATTCGCTGCGTATTCCCCAGCAAGCCAGTTGGCGATGCAGGCCGAAAGGCGCTGACAGTGTCCCTTTAATTGGTTGAGGCGGCTGGTATTCTTGTAAGGGTAATACTAGCGAGACACAGGTTCCAACCCCGGGGACACTTGTTAGTGTCAGATTACCGCCCATCATTTTAGCCAGGCTTGACGCAATAGTCAGTCCAATTCCTGTACCTTGCGAATTTGTGTCTGCTTGATAAAAAGCAGTAAAGATTTGAGACTGCTGCTGTATTTCAATCCCTTTACCGCTATCGCTAACCAGAAATATTAATTGTTCCCCATGACGCTTGACCGTCAGACGTATCCCTCCGGTTTCGGTAAATTTTACCGCGTTCCCGAGTAAATTAACCAAAATTTGCCGTAAACGGATACTGTCGGTATGAAAATAGAGAGGGACATGTTGGCCGACAAAAGTACGTAATGACAACTTTTTGCTTTGCGCCGGCCCCTGGATGGTTTGCATTGCCTGGTCCAGTAACGGCAGTAACGCTGTTTCTTCCATATGTAATGTGAAATGACCAGACTCGATGCGTGAAAAATCCAGCAGATTATTAATAATAGCTAACAAAGACAGTGTACAATTCCTGGCGGTATCAGCTAATCCTTGCTGCTCTATGTTTAAAGGGGTGGTTTGTAATAATTCAATCGCACCGAGTACGCCATTCATCGGAGTACGTAACTCATGACTTATTACCGTCAGATGAATGCTTTTACGTTTGTTAGCTTGCTCAGCGCGTTTTTTTGCTTCATTTAGCGCCTGCGTGCGCTCTGCGACTTTGTTTTCCAGATTGTCGTATTGTACTTGTAGAGTATCAAGCAGTTGGTTAAAAGCACAGGCAATACTATCTAATTCATCCAGTCGTTGTGCTGGTAAACGTGTGCTCAGCGGTGCAGTTGCGGTTTTATTAATGACATCGACAAAACGCCATAACGGTTTGGCCAGTGAGCGATGTAGTAACCAACAAAAAGCCGACGTCATCAACACCAATGCTGTTAATGTAAAGGGGATTTGTTGAAGGATAGTTTTTAAGATACGACTATGTAGATTACCGTATGGGTACAGGGTAACCAGACTCCATCCGGGGCCATGCAAGGTTGTGCGTAATATCAGAAATCCGGGAATTTGTTGCCATCCGTCATGCAGCGTTACATTTTCTAGTCGTGTACGTATTTTTTGCGGTGTGTATGAAAACGGCAGTAAGTGGTTGTTTTGATCCAGCCATACATGAATACTATCATCTAATGGTAGGTGGCTCTTGGTAATGAGATCGGGAAGTTTAACCGTCACCCCAAAAAATACGCCTTGCTGATCGGCAACCGCAACGGAAACATGCCATTCTTTGCCGTTTATGTATTCTGGTTCACTCCAGTAAAACCCGGCATGGGTTGGGTATAAAGGAAATCTTTTTCGCGTTATAAGCTGTAGAGTAGAATAATCTGAAGGGTTATCAGTAGATAATACCGAAACCTCATTTTTATGGTTAAGAATAAAACTATCGCGACGAAAGCTTTTTTCATCGATATCAGAGGACTGCAGAAAGAGACGATGCTTCTCTCCGTTTAGCGTCGGCGTGCAATTTGAAGGATCGACAGATAGACGCCGACTCACCTCAGGAAAAGTATCGTTATGATGAATCACAGTCGCTAATGAGCATTGATACATTAAATTTTTAGCGTCACGCTCAGCCTCTCCAAATCGTTGATTGCTTTGTACAATATTCATCTCGGATAGAGCGGATAAGTCCTCTATTATATGCTGCCGTTCCTGAACCATTGATATATAAGCTGCAGTAAGTACAGATAGCAGCCAAATAATTATTATTGTTAATAAGAATAAAAAAATTAGCCTGATTACTAAAGATGTTTGCAGCGTATTCTTGGGATTCAGCAAATTCATAATGCTTTCCTTCTGTTGCCTGTTGCAAAATCTTTGGCACTTGATCACTATCGCAGTATATATAGTTTCACCAGAAGATTAATCGATGGTGTTATCATTAGGAAGATAAATTTCTTCATATATAACCCACTCGATGACTACAATTACTTTTTAATAAGGTGGCGATGTGAAAACATCGTAACAGTTTATTTAATAAATAATTTTTCAAATTGTAATTTTTTGTGTCGATGCTGAAAATGTAATTGTGAATTCATCGAAAAATCCGAATGATAGAATCGCCTGTGACAAGGTATATGTAGACAGCATCCTGATATTGTACAAGAAGAGTATAGTTGAAATAAATGTGAATCAGGCTTTTTACGGATGTGGTTGTGAGCGAATTTGATAGAAACTCTCTTTTATGTCTGAGGAGGGATTCATGCTGGCAGTTTTAAAAGGCATTCCATTAATTCAGGATATCAAGGCCGAAGGTAATAGCCGATCCTGGATAATGACTATTGATGGGCATCCTGCCAGAGGAGAAATTTTCTCAGAAGCATTTTCTATTTCTTTGTTCTTAAATGACCTGGAAAGTTTACCTAAGCCTTGTCTTGCCTATGTGACACTACTGCTTGCAGCGCACCCGGACGTCTATGATTATGCTATACAGCTCACTGCGGATGGAGGATGGTTAAACGGTTATTATACCACAAGTAGTAGCTCTGAGCTTATTGCTATTGAGATAGAAAAACACCTGGCTTTAACTTGCATTTTAAAAAATGTAATACGTAATCACCATAAACTTTATTCTGGTGGGGTATAAAATGGTAGTAGATAAACGTTTGATCTTAATTTTACTATTTATACTCAATGCGGCAAAGAGTGATGAGTTATCATGGAAAGGCAATGACTTCACCCTCTATGCCAGACAAATGCCATTAGCAGAGGTTTTACATCTGCTCTCAGAAAACTATGATACGGCTATTACTATTAGCCCATCGATAACAGCTACATTTAGTGGAAAAATTCCGCCTGGATCACCGATCGATATTTTGAATAACCTGGCAGCACAATATGATTTGCTTACCTGGTTTGATGGCAACATGTTATATGTATATCCAGCATCTTTATTAAAACATCAGGTTATCACTTTCAATATTTTGTCTACTGGACGGTTCATTCATTACTTACGCAGCCAGAATATCCTTTCATCACCGGGATGCGAGGTTAAAGAAATTACCGGTACCAGCGCTGTGGAGGTGAGTGGTGTTCCCAGTTGTCTGACTCGTATTAGTCAATTAGCTTCAGTGCTGGATAATGCGTTAATCAAACGAAAAGACAGTGCGGTTAGTGTGAGTATATTCACGCTTAAGTATGCCACTGCGATGGATACCCAATACCAATATCGCGATCAGGCCGTCGTGGTTCCTGGGGTCGTGAGTGTATTGCGTGAGATGAGTAAAACCAGCGAACCGGCGTCATTGACGAACAATGGTTCACCCGCTACACAGACATTGCCCATGTTTGCTGCCGACCCACGCCAGAATGCAGTGATCGTTCGTGATTATGCGGCCAATATGGCCGGGTATCAGAAACTCATCACAGAATTAGATCAACGCCAGCAGATGATAGAGATTTCGGTAAAAATTATTGATGTTAATGCTGGAGATATTAATCAATTAGGCATCGACTGGGGAACGGCAGTGTCGCTGGGTGGAAAGAAAATTGCGTTCAATACAGGTTTGAATGACGGTGGTGCTAACGGTTTTTCAACGGTAATCAGCGATACCTCAAACTTTATGGTGCGTTTGAATGCACTGGAAAAAAGCTCTCAGGCTTATGTACTTTCCCAACCATCTGTGGTGACTTTAAATAATATCCAGGCGGTACTGGATAAAAATATTACTTTCTATACCAAACTGCAGGGGGAAAAAGTGGCTAAACTTGAATCCATCACTACGGGTTCTTTGTTGCGCGTTACACCTCGGTTGTTAAATGACAATGGCACGCAAAAAATAATGCTTAATCTTAATATTCAGGATGGACAACAAAGT
Organism: Salmonella sp. 741265116_PST; assembly: GCF_046567715.1. Classification (NCBI taxonomy): domain Bacteria; kingdom Pseudomonadati; phylum Pseudomonadota; class Gammaproteobacteria; order Enterobacterales; family Enterobacteriaceae; genus Salmonella; species Salmonella sp. 741265116_PST. Next base: position 128,987 of record NZ_JBKFPH010000002.1, read on the forward strand.
GATACGCAAAGCGAAACAAACCCGCTGCCCGAAGTGCAAAATTCGGAAATTGCTTCGCAAGCCACATTATTGGCCGGACAAAGTCTATTGCTGGGAGGATTTAAACAAGGTAAACAAATCCACTCGCAAAACAAAATCCCATTATTGGGTGATATTCCTGTCATAGGTCATTTGTTTCGCAATGATACGACGCAAGTACATAGTGTAATCAGGCTTTTTTTGATTAAAGCCTCAGTAGTAAATAATGGCATATCTCATGGTTAATCCAAAAAGTTCCTGGAAAATACGTTTTTTAGGTCACGCCTTACAAGGCCGGGAAGTCTGGCTGAATGAAGGGAACCTGTCACTGGGGGAGAAGGGGTGCGATATTTGTATTCCGCTTACTATAAATGAAAAAATTATTCTGAGAGAACAGGCAGATAGTTTGTTTGTTGATGCCGGGAAAGCCAGAGTTAGAGTTAATGGCCGCAGATTTAATCCAAATAAGCCGCTACCATCCAGTGGGGTTTTGCAGGTTGCGGGAGTGGCTATCGCGTTTGGTAAACAGGATTGTGAACTTGCTGGTTATCAAATACCCGTTTCCAGATCAGGGTACTGGTGGTTGACTGGCGTATTCTTGGTTTTCATCGGTGGGATGGGTGTCCTGTTAAGTGTTGGCGGTCAGCCTGAAACGGTAAATGACTTACCTTTGCGGGTTAAGTTTTTATTAGACAAAAGCAACATTCATTATGTGCGGGCGCAATGGAAAGAGGATGGAAGCCTGCAGTTGTCCGGTTATTGCTCGTCACGCGAACAGATGCAAAAGGTGAGAGCGACTCTCGAATCATGGGGGGTCATGTATCGGGATGGTGTAATCTGTGATGACTTATTGATACGAGAAGTGCAGGATGTTTTGATAAAAATGGGTTACCCGCATGCTGAAGTATCCAGCGAAGGGCCGGGGAGCGTGTTAATTCATGATGATATACAGATGGATCAGCAATGGCGTAAGGTTCAACCATTACTTGCAGATATTCCCGGATTATTGCACTGGAAGATTAGTCATTCTCATCAATCTCAGGGGGATGATATTATTGCTGCGATAATAGAGAACGGTTTAGTGGGGCTTGTCAATGTTACGCCAATGCGGCGCTCTTTTGTTATCAGTGGTGTACTGGATGAATCGCATCAACGCATTTTGCAAGAAACATTAGCAGCATTAAAGAAAAAGGACCCTGCTCTTTCTTTAATTTATCAGGATATTGCGCTTTCTCATGATGAAAGCAGGTATCTGCCTGCGCCAGTGGCTGGCTTTGTACAGAGTCGTCATGGTAATTATTTATTACTGACGAACAAAGAGCGTTTACGCGTAGGGGCATTGTTACCCAATGGGGGAGAAATTGTCCATCTGAGTGCCGATGTGGTAACGATTAAACATTATGATACTTTGATTAACTATCCATTAGATTTTAAGTGAGTGGAAAATGACAACTCTGACCCGGTTAGAAGATTTGCTGCTTCATTCGCGTGAAGAGGCCAAAGGAATAATTTTACAATTAAGGGCTGCCCGGCAACAGTTAGAAGAGAACAACGGTAAGTTACAGGATCCGCAGCAATATCAGCAAAACACCTTATTGCTTGAAGCGATCGAACAGGCCGAAAATATTATCAAAACTATTTATTATCGTTACCATAACAGCGCACTTGTAGTGAGTGAGCAAGAGTAAAGTAAAAATATCTTAGAGCCTATCCCACCAGGCGTTATTGGTGCAGCCAGATTGGACACGGACAGCGCGCAAAAACCGGAGCGTACACGTAGTACGTGAGGATTTTGAGCACTGCCCAGGACCAAAATGGCAAGTAAAATAGCCCTAATGGGATAAGCTCTTGGTTAGCACGTTAATTATCTATCGTGTGGAGGTGAATGATGATAAAGAAAAAGGCTGCGGTTAGTGAATATCGTGATTTAGAGCAAAGTTACATGCAGCTAAATCACTGTCTTAAAAAATTTCACCAAATCAGGGCTAAGGTGAGTCAACAGCTTTCTGAAAGGGCAGAGAGCCCAAAAAAGAGCAGAGAGACAGAGAGTATTCTTCATAACCTATTTCCACAAGGCGTTGCCGGGGTTAACCAGGAGGCCGAGAAGGATTTAAAGAAAATAGTAAGTTTGTTTAAACAACTTGAAGTACGATTGCAACAACTTAATGCTCAAGCCCCGGTGGAGATACCGTCAGGAAAAACAAAAAGGTAAAGCATCATGTCTTCAGGAAACATCTTATGGGGAAATCAAAGCCCTATTGTGTTTAAACATAGCTTCGGCGTCGGCAGCACTGATACCGGGAGTCAGGATGACTTATCCCAGCAAAATCCGTTTGCCGAAGGGTATAGTGTTTTGCTTATTCTCCTTATGGTTATTCAGGCTATTGCAAACGATAAATTTATTGAAGTCCAGAGGAACGCTGAACGTGCCAGAAATACCCAGGCAAAGTCAAATGAGATGGATGAGGTGATTGCTAAAGCAGCCAAAGGGGATGCTAAAACCAAAGAGGAGGTGCCTGAGGATGTCATTATATACATGCGTGAACACGGTATTCTCATCGATGGTATGACCATTGAGGATTATATGGCTAAATATGGCGATCATGGGAAGCTGGATAAAGGTGGCCTACAGGCGATCAAAGCGGCTTTGGATAATGACGCCAACCGGAATACGGATCTTATGAGTCAGGGGCAGATAACAATTCAAAAAATGTCTCAGGAGCTTAACGCTGTCCTTACCCAACTGACGGGGCTTATCAGTAAGTGGGGGGAAATTTCCAGTATGATAGCTCAGAAAACGTACTCATGAAAAAAGACCCGACCCTACAACAGGCACATGACACGATGCGATTTTTCCGGCGTGGCGGCTCGCTGCGTATGTTGTTGGATGACGATGTTACACAGCCGCTTAATACTCTGTATCACTATGCCATGCAGCTTATGGAGGTAAAAGAGTTCGCCGGCGCAGCGCGACTTTTTCAATTACTGACGATATATGATGCCTGGTCATTTGACTACTGGTTTCGGTTAGGGGAATGCTGCCAGGCTCAAAAACATTGGGGGGAAGCGATATACGCTTATGGACGCGCGGCACAAATTAAGATTGATGCGCCGCAGGCGCCATGGGCCGCAGCGGAATGCTACCTCGCGTGTGATAACGTTTGTTATGCAATAAAAGCGTTAAAGGCCGTGGTGCGTATTTGCGGCGAGGTCAGTGAACATCAAATCCTTCGATTGCGTGCAGAAAAGATGTTACAGCAACTTTCTGACAGGAGCTAAAAATGAATCGAATTCACAGTAATAGCGATAGCGCCGCAGGAGTAACCGCCTTAACACATCATCACTTAAGCAATGTCAGTTGCGTTTCCTCAGGTTCGCTGGGAAAGCGCCAGCATCGTGTGAATTCTACTTTTGGCGATGGCAACGCCGCGTGTCTGCTATCCGGGAAAATTAGTCTTCAGGAGGCAAGCAATGCGTTGAAGCAACTGCTTGATGCCGTACCCGGAAATGATAAGCGTCCATCATCATTGCCTGACTTTTTGCATATCAATCCCACTGTTTTATCAATGATGATGACGTCATTAATACTCAACGTCTTTGGTAATAACGCTCAATCGTTATGTCAACAGCTTGAGCGGGCAACTGAGGTGCAAAATGCATTGCGTAATAAGCAGGTAAAGGAGTATCAGGAGCAGATCCAGAAAGCGATAGAGCAGGAGGATAAAGCGCGTAAAGCGGGCATTTTTGGCGCTATTTTTGACTGGCTTACTGGCATATTTGAAACCGTGATTGGCGCCTTAAAAGTTGTGGAAGGTTTTCTGTCCGGTAATCCCGCAGAAATGGCTAGCGGCGTAGCTTATATAGCCGCAGGTTGTGCAGGAATGGTTAAAGCCGGAGCCGAAACGGCAATGATGTGCGGTGCTGACCACGATACCTGTCAGGCGATTATTGACGTGGCAAGTAAAATTCAAGTTGGTTGTGAAGTCGTCGCGATGGCACTGGATGTTTTCCAGATTGGTCGTGCTTTTATGGCGACGAGAGGCTTATCTGGCGCAGCTGCAAAAGTGCTTGACTCCGGCTTAGGCGAAGAAATGGTTGAGCGTATGGTTGGTGCAGGGGAAGCAGAAATAGAGGAGTTGGCTGAAAAGTTTGGCGAAGAGGTGAGCGAAAAGTTTTCCAAACAATTTGAGGCGATTGAACGTGAAATGGTTTCGCCGGGCGAGATGGAAGAGGAGTCTGCTGAGTTTTCTCGTAAGGTAGAAAATAATATGACAAAAAATGCGGGAAAAAGTTTTACGAAAGAGGGGGTGAAAGCCATGGCAAAAGAAGCGGCAAAAGAAGCCCTGGAAAAATGTGCGCAAGAAGGGGGAAAGTTTCTGTTAAAAAATTTTCGTAATAAAGTTCTCTGGAATATGTTCAAAAAAATCCTGTATGCCTTACTGAGTGATTGTTCATTTAAAGGCTTACAGGCTATCAGATGTGCAACCGAGGGTGCCAGTCAGATGAATACTGGCATGGTTAACGCAGATAAAGCGAAGCTCGAAAAGAAAATAGAGCAATTAATAACTCAGCAACGGTTTCTGGATTACATAATGCAACAAACGGAAGACCAAAAAAAGATAGAACAAAAACGCTTAGAGGAGCTTTATAAGAGTAGCGGTGCCGCGCTTAGAGATGTATTAGAGACCATTGATCACTATAGTAGCGTTCAGGCGAGAATAGCTGGCTGTCGCGCTTAATCTGAGGATAAAAATATGGAAGCGAGTAACGTAGCACTGGTATTACCAACGCCGTCCTTGTTAACGCCTTCTTCCACTCCATCACCCTCCGGGGAGGGAATGGGTACTGAATCAATGCTTCTGTTATTTGATGATATCTGGACGAAGTTAATGGAGCTTGCCAAAAAGCTGCGCGATATCATGCGCAGCTATAACGAAGTAAAACAACGGCTGGCCTGGGACCTGCAGGTCAATGCTTTACAGACGCAAATGAAAACAATTGATGAAGCGTTTAAAGCATCAATGATTACTGCGTGTGGCGCAATGTTGTCGGGAGTGCTGACGATAGGACTCGGGGCTGTAGGCGGGGAAAGCGGCCTTATAGCGGGTCAAGCCACAGGCCACACTGTCGGGGGAGTCATGGGGCTGGGGGCCGGTGTAGCGCAACGTCAAAGTGATCAAGATAAAGCGATTGTCGAGCTGCAAGAAAATGGGGCCCAATCTTATAATAAATGCCTGACGGATATTATGGAGAAAGCAGCTGAAATTATGCAGCAAATCATGGGGGTGGGGGCGTCACTGGTCACGGTTCTTGCTGAAATACTCCGGGCATTAACGAGGTAAACATGGTGCAAGAAATAGAGCAATGGTTGCGTCGGCATCAGGTGTTTACTGAGCCTGCATATTTAGGGGAGACCGCCATATTACTTGGGCAGCAGTTTATATTATCGCCTTATCTGGTGATCTATCGTATTGAGGCAAAAGAAATGATTATTTGTGAGTTCAGGCGCCTGACGCCCGGGCAACCTCGACCACAGCAATTGTTTCACTTACTGGGACTTTTACGCGGGATATTTGTACATCACCCGCAGTTAACATGTTTAAAGATGTTGATAATCACCGATGTTCTGGATGAAAAAAAAGCCATGCTACGCAGGAAATTATTGCGCATTCTGACAGTAATGGGAGCGACCTTTACACAGTTTGATGGCGATGACTGGACAATTTTATCCGCCGAGCATCTTATCCAGCGACGTTTTTAAATGACCTTCCTGACGTAAATCATTATCACGTGAAAATAACAATCAATAGGTATGATGATGAAAGAAAATCAGAAAAATAAAGTACCCGAAGACATTCTGAAACAGCTATTATCCGTTGATCCGGAAACCGTTTATGCCAGTGGTTACGCCTCATGGCAGGAGGGGGATTATGCGCGCGCCGTAATCGATTTTAGCTGGCTGGTGATGGCCCAGCCATGGAGTTGGCGTGCCCATATTGCATTGGCTGGCACCTGGATGATGCTTAAAGAATACACGACGGCCATTAATTTCTATGGACATGCCTTGATGCTGGATGCCAGCCATCCAGAACCGGTTTACCAAACGGGCGTCTGTCTCAAAATGATGGGGGAACCCGGGTTGGCGAGAGAGGCTTTTCAAACCGCAATCAAGATGAGTTATGCGGATGCCTCATGGAGTGAGATTCGCCAGAATGCGCAAATAATGTTCGACACTCTTATTGCTTAAATAACAGAACGAAATATGAAAATTCATATTCCGTCAGCGGCAAGTAATATCGTCGATGGTAATAGTCCTCCTTCCGGTATACAAGCGAAGGCGGCATCGTTTCCTCCCCCTGAAATTCCAGCCCCTGGCACCCCCGCAGCCCCTGTGCTGCTTACGCCTGAACAAATAAGGCAGCAGAGGGATTATACTATACATTTTATGCAATACACTATTCGTGCGCTGGGTGCGACAGTCGTGTTTGGGTTATCGGTTGCTGCAGCGGTAATTTCTGGCGGGGCAGGATTACCCATTGCTATTCTTGCGGGGGCGGCGCTCGTGATTGCTATTGGGGATGCTTGCTGTGCGTATCATAATTATCAATTGATATGTCAGCAAAAGGAGCCGTTACAAACCGCCAGTGATAGCGTTGCTCTTGTGGTCAGTGCGCTGGCCTTAAAATGTGGGGCAAGTCTTAACTGCGCTAACACCCTTGCTAATTGTCTTTCTTTATTAATACGTTCAGGAATCGCTATTTCTATGTTGGTTTTACCCCTACAGTTTCCACTGCCCGCCGCTGAAAATATAGCGGCCTCTTTGGACATGGGGAGTGTAATTACCTCCGTTAGCCTGACGGCGATAGGTGCGGTACTGGATTATTGCCTTGCCCGCCCCTCTGGCGACGATCAGGAAAATTCTGTTGATGAACTTCATGCCGATCCCAGTGTGTTATTGGCGGAAAAAATGGCAGCGCTCTGTCAATCTGCTACTACACCTGCATTAATGGACAGTTCTGGTCATACATCTCGGGGAGAACCATGAAACCTGTTAGCCCAAATGCTCAGGTAGGGGGGCAACGTCCTGTTTGCGCGCCTGAGGAATCACCTCCATGTCCCTCATTGCCACATCCGGAAACCAATATGGAGAGTGGTAGAATAGGACCTCAACAAGGAAAAGAGCGGTTATTGGCCGGACTTGCGAAACGAGTGATAAAGTGTTTTCCAAAAGAAATTTTTAGTTGGCAAACGGTCATTTTGGGCGGACAGATTTTATGCTGTTCCGCTGGAATAGCATTAACAGTGCTAAGTGGTGGAGGCGCACCGCTCTTAGCCCTGGCGGGAATTGGCCTTGCTATTGCCATCGCGGATGTCGCGTGTCTTATCTACCATCATAAACATCATTTGCCTATGGCTCACGACAGTATAGGCAATGCCGTTTTTTATATTGCTAATTGTTTCGCCAATCAACGCAAAAGTATGGCGATTGCTAAAGCTGTCTCCCTGGGAGGTAGATTAGTCTTAACCGCGACGGTAATGACGCATTCATACTGGAGTGGTAGTTTGGGACTACAGCCTCATTTATTAGAGCGCCTTAATGATATTGCCTACGGGCTAATGAGTTTTACTCGCTTTGGTATAGATGGGATGGCAATGACCGGTATGCAGGTCAGCAGCCCATTTTATCGTTTGCTGGCTCAGGTAACACCAAAACAAAGTGCGCCGGAGTAATCGTTTTCAGGTATATACCGGATGTTCATTGCTTTCTAAATTTTGTTATGTTGCCAGTATCCTTACGATGTATTTATTTTAAGGAAAAGCATTATGGATATTGCACAATTAGTGGATATGCTCTCCCACATGGCGCACCAGGCAGGTCAGGCCATTAATGACAAAATGAATGGTAATGATTTGCTCAACCCAGAATCGATGATTAAAGCGCAATTTGCCTTACAGCAGTATTCTACATTTATTAATTACGAAAGTTCACTGATCAAAATGATCAAGGATATGCTTAGTGGAATCATTGCTAAAATCTGAAGTTATAAGCGACGATGTTCGACGGTTGCTGCTGGAAATTATGTTTGCGGGCGTTAACCATAGCCTTATTTCCCAGGTACATACGATGTTACCAGCGCTAACGGTTATTGTTCCGGATAGAAAATTACAGTTGGTATGTTTGGCATTATTGTTGGCGGGATTAAATGAGCCGCTAAAAGCCGCGAAAATTTTATCGGATATTGATTTACCAGAGGCTATGGCGCTGCGCCTGTTATTTCCTGCGCCCAAAGAGGGGTTTGAAAATTGAATATTTCTGATATGAGCGTAGTGCCTGTAAGCACTCAATCTTATGTAAAGTCATCTGCAGAACCGAGCCAGGAGCAAATTAATCTTTTTAAACAATTGCTGACAGATGGTGCCTCCACCAGTAATGCCAGTGCTTTACTACCGCAGGTTATGTTGGCCAGACAAATGGATTATATGCAGTTAACGGTAGGCGTGGATTATCTTGCCAGGATATCAGGCGCAGCAGCGCAAGCGCTTAATAAGCTGGATAGCATGACATGAAGGTTCATCGTATAGTATTTCTTACTGCCCTCGCGTTCTTTCTTACGGCATGTGATGTGGATCTTTATCGCTCATTGCCAGAATATGAGGCGAATCAAATGCTGGCATTACTTATGCAGCATCATATCGATGCGGAAAAAAAACAGGAAGAGGATGGTGTTACCTTACGTGTCGAGCAGTCGCAGTTTATTAATGCGGTTGAGCTACTTAGACTTAACGGTTATCCGCATCGTCAGTTTACAACGGTGGATAAGATGTTTCCAGCTAATCAGTTAGTGGTATCCCCCCAGGAAGAACAGCAGAAGATTAATTTCTTAAAAGAACAAAGAATTGAAGGAATGCTGAGTCAGATGGAGGGCGTGATTAATGCAAAAGTGACCATTGCGCTACCGACTTATGATGAGGGAAGTAACACTTCTCCTAGCTCAGTTGCCGTATTTATAAAATATTCACCTCAGGTCAATATGGAGGCCTTTCGGGTAAAAATTAAAGATTTAATAGAGATGTCAATCCCTGGGTTGCAATACAGTAAGATTAGTATCTTGATGCAGCCTGCAGAATTTAGAATGGTACCTGACGTACCAGCGAGAAAAACGTTCTGGATTATGGACTTTATCCACGCCAATAAAGGGAAGGTGGTGACGTGGTTGATGAAATACCCTTATCAGTTGATGTTATCGTTGACAGGGTTGTTATTGGGAGTGGGTATCCTGATCGGCTATTTTTGCCTGAGACGCCGTTTTTGAACCGACCTGATCCCGAGGTGTTGCAACTTTATCGTTATTTCTGGCAACCTGCCCGTTACGCTGTACCGGAATGGATGGATAAGCTGGGCTTTCATCTTTCAAACCGCTGGCGTTATGGAGAGCGGCCAGAGTTGGATCGTCTTCTTGACAGATCGTTGAATAGACTAAGGGGAAGTTATGTTATTCCAGCCTGTTTAAATGACAGGCAAAAACGGCAGGTTCGTCTTGCGCCGCGTATATCGGCATTTGCCTTTGGGCTGGGATTATTCAAACTCAGGTGTAGTGACTATTTTATGCTACCAGAGTATCGGCAATTGCTTCTACAGTGGTTTAGCGAGGATGAGATCTGGCAGCTATATGGTTGGTTGGGGCAAAGAGATGGCAAATTACTTCCTCCGCAAGTGATGCAACAAACTGCATTGCAGATCGGTACCGCCATTCTTAATCGTGAAGCGCATGACGATGTGGTTTTACATGCGCTATTAGTATTATTACCCCCTCCGCAGCGTATACTTTGGCCGAAGACTTCTCTTACCGAGATTATCTTCATGGAGCATTTGCTATGAATTTCACTTCACTTCCTCTGACGGAAATTAACCATAAGCTACCCGCTCGAAATATTATTGAGTCACAGTGGATAACATTACAATTAACTTTATTTGCACAAGAGCAACAAGCTAAGAGAGTTTCACATGCTATTGTGAGCTCCGCTCACCGTAAGGCTGAAAAAATCATCCGAGACGCCTATCGTTATCAACGTGAACAGAAAGTTGAGCAGCAACAAGAAATAGCGTGGTTGCGTAAAAATACGCTGGAAAAAATGGAAGTGGAATGGCTGGAACAGCATGTAAAACATTTACAAGAAGATGAAAATCAATTTCGTTCATTGGTCGATCAAGCAGCGCATCATATTAAAAATAGTATAGAACAGGTTCTGTTGGCCTGGTTCGACCAACAGTCGGTAGACAGTGTTATGTGCCATCGTCTGGCACGCCAGGCCACGGCTATGGCGGAAGATGGAGCGCTTTATTTGCGTATTCATCCTGAAAAAGAGGCATTGATGCATGAAACTTTTGGCAAGCGGTTTACGCTGATTGTCGAGTCTGGTTTCTCTCCCGATCAGGTTGAACTTTCCTCAACACGATATGCCGTTGAGTTTTCACTTTCTCGTCATTTCAACGCGTTACTGAAATGGTTATGTAATGGTGAAGATAAAAGAGGTAGCGATGGATATTAAAATTAATGAGATAAAAATGACGCCTCCTACAACATTTACCTCTGGCCAGGTTATAGAGAAACAAGAGGTTATTTCACCTTCAATATTAGCTCTCCAGGAGTTACAGGAAACGACGGGGGCAGCGCTCTATGAGACGATGGAAGAAATAGGAATGGCGCTGAGTGGTAAACTGCGTGAAAATTATAAATTCTCTGATGCGGAGAAACTGGAGCGCAGACAGCAGGCTTTGCTGCGTTTGATAAAACAAATACAGGAGGATAATGGGGCAACGTTGCGTTCGCTTACCGAAGAAAATAGTGATCCTGATTTACAAAATGCGTATAAAATTATCGCTCTCGCAATGGCGCTTACTGCCGACGGGTTGTCAAAAAAGAAAAAACGCGATTTGCAATCGCAACTGGATACGCTCACAGCGGAGGAGGGATGGGAACTTGCCGTTTTTAGTTTACTGGAACTTGGCGAAGTGGATACCGCTACGCTGTCCTCGCTGAAGCGTTTTATGCAACAGGCGATAGACAACGATGAAATGCCCTTATCGCAGTGGTTCAGACGCGTGGCAGAGTGGCCGGATCGCTGTGAACGGGTTCGTATTTTGCTAAGAGCAATAGCCTTTGAACTTAGCATATGCATCGAACCCTCGGAGCAAAGTCGTTTGGCCGCGGCATTAGTACGTTTGCGTCGTTTGCTGTTATTCCTTGGCCTTGAAAAAGAGTGTCAGCGTGAGGAGTGGATTTGCCAGTTGCCGCCTAATACATTACTGCCGCTACTACTCGATATCATTTGTGAGCGCTGGCTTTTCAGTGATTGGTTGCTTGATAGACTTACCGCTATAGTTTCTTCATCGAAGATGTTTAATCGGTTACTCCAACAACTTGATGCGCAGTTTATGCTGATACCCGATAACTGTTTTAACGACGAAGATCAACGTGAACAAATTCTCGAAACGCTTCGTGAAGTAAAGGTAAATCAGGTTTTATTCTGATACCTGGCTTTCAATATTTAGGTAAATTGGTGTTCTGGCTCATCATGAGGCGGCAGGATGGATTGGGATCTCATTACTGAACGTAATATTCAGCTTTTTATTCAATTAGCAGGATTAGCTGAACAGCCTTTAGCAACCAATATGTTCTGGCGGCATGGACAATATGAAACCTATCTAAACTATCATAATGGTCGTATTCACTTATGTCAGATACTCAAGCAAACTTTCTTAGACGAAGATCTGCTTTTTAAAGCGTTGACTAACTGGAAATCTGCAGTGTTCCAGGGTATTCCTCAACGATTATTTTTGTTGCGCGATGGGCTTGCAATGAGTTGTTCTCCTCCTCTGTCCAGTTCCGCCGAGCTCTGGTTACGATTACATCATCGACAAATAAAATTTCTGGAGTCGCAATGCGTTCATGGTTAGGTGGGGGAATCAGGGCGCAACAGTGGCTCAGTGTATGCGCGGGTCGGCAGGATATGGTTCTGGCGACGGTATTATTAATCGCTATTGTGATGATGCTGTTACCTTTGCCGACCTGGATGGTTGATGTCCTGATTACTATCAACCTTATGTTTTCAGTGATCCTGCTCTTAATTGCTATTTATCTTAGTGACCCTCTCGATTTATCGGTATTTCCGTCTTTATTACTTATTACCACATTATATCGTTTGTCACTCACAATCAGCACATCACGGCTGGTACTGTTACAACATAATGCCGGTAATATTGTGGATGCTTTCGGTAGGTTTGTCGTAGGAGGAAATCTCACCGTTGGGTTGGTCGTATTTACCATCATTACTATCGTGCAGTTTATTGTCATTACAAAAGGCATCGAGAGGGTGGCGGAAGTCAGCGCACGTTTCTCGCTTGATGGGATGCCAGGCAAACAAATGAGTATCGATGGCGATTTGCGTGCCGGAGTTATCGATGCAGACCATGCCCGTACATTAAGACAGCACGTCCAGCAGGAAAGCCGCTTTCTCGGTGCGATGGATGGTGCGATGAAATTTGTTAAAGGCGATACGATTGCCGGTATTATTGTTGTTCTGGTGAACATTATCGGCGGTATCATCATCGCTATCGTACAATATGATATGTCGATGAGTGAGGCTGTTCACACTTATAGCGTACTGTCAATCGGAGATGGTTTATGTGGGCAAATTCCATCGCTGCTGATTTCCCTTAGCGCGGGAATTATTGTCACCCGTGTTCCGGGTGAGAAACGCCAGAACCTGGCGACAGAGTTGAGTTCTCAAATTGCCAGACAACCTCAGTCGCTCATATTAACCTCTGTTGTTTTAATGCTCCTCGCTTTAATTCCTGGCTTTCCTTTTATCACTCTCGCTTTCTTTTCAGCGTTGTTAGCATTGCCCATTATCCTCATTCGCCGTAAAAAATCTGTGGTTTCCGCAAATGGCGTCGAAGCGTCGGAAAAAGATAGTATGGTTCCCGGCGCATGTCCTCTAATCTTACGTCTTACCCCAACGTTACATTCTGCCGACCTGATTCGTGATATTGACGCCATGAGATGGTTATTATTTGAGGACACCGGCGTCCCTCTCCCTGAGGTGAATATTGAGGTTTTGCCTGAACCCACCGAAAAATTGACGGTACTGCTATATCAGGAACCCGTATTTAGTTTATCTATTCCCGTCCAGGCAGATTATTTATTGATAGGCGCGGACGCTAGTGTGGTGGGTGACAGCCAGACGTTACCGAACGGGATGGGGCAGATCTGTTGGCTTTCAAAAGACATGGTCCATAAGGCGCAAGGTTTTGGACTGGACGTTTTCGCGGGCAGCCAACGTATCTCTGCCTTACTAAAATGTGTGCTGCTTCGGCATATGGGAGAGTTTATTGGTGTTCAGGAAACGCGTTATCTAATGAATGCGATGGAAAAAAACTACTCTGAGCTGGTGAAAGAGCTTCAGCGCCAGTTGCCCATTAATAAAATCGCTGAAACTTTGCAGCGGCTTGTATCAGAGTGGGTTTCTATTAGAGATTTACGTCTTATTTTCGGTACATTAATTGACTGGGCGCCACGTGAAAAAGATGTCCTGATGTTGACAGAATACGTCCGTATCGCGCTTCGCCGTCATATTCTGCGTCGTCTTAATCCGGAAGGAAAACCGCTGCCGATTTTGCGGATCGGCGAAGGTATTGAGAACCTTATACGTGAATCCATTCGCCAGACGGCAATGGGGACCTATACTGCGCTGTCGTCTCGTCATAAGTCGCAGATTCTGCAACTTATCGAGCAGGCGCTGAAGCAGCCAACCAAATTATTCATTGTCACTTCTGTCGACACCCGACGTTTCTTGCGAAAAATTACAGAAGCCACCTTGTTCGACGTACCGATTTTGTCATGGCAGGAATTAGGAGAGGAGAGCTTTGTACAAGTGGTAGAAAGTATTGACCTTAGCGAAGAGGAGTTGGCGGACAATGAAGAATGAATTGATGCAACGTCTGAGGCTGAAATATCCGCCCCCCGATGGTTACTGGCGATGGGGCCGAATTCAGGATGTCAGCGCAACGTTGTTAAATGCGTGGTTGCCTGGGGTATTTATGGGAGAGTTGTGCTGTATAAAGCCTGGAGAAGTACTTGCTGAAGTTGTGGGGATTAATGGCAGCAAAGCTTTGCTATCTCCTTTTACGAGTACTATCGGACTTCACTGCGGGCAGCAAGTGATAGCCTTAAGGCGACGCCATCAGGTCCCCGTGGGCGAAGCGTTATTAGGGCGAGTCATTGATGGCTTTGGTCGTCCCCTTGATGGCCGCGAACTGCCTGAAATCTGCTGGAAAGACTATGATGCAATGCCTCCTCCCGCAATGGTTCGACAGCCTATCACTCAACCATTAATGACGGGGATTCGCGCTATTGATAGCGTTGCGACCTGTGGTGAAGGGCAACGAGTGGGTATTTTTTCTGCTCCTGGCGTGGGGAAAAGCACGCTTCTGGCGATGCTGTGTAATGCTCCAGGCGCAGACAGTAATGTTCTGGTGTTAATTGGTGAACGTGGACGAGAAGTCCGCGAGTTCATCGATTTTACACTGTCTGAAGAGACCCGAAAACGTTGTGTCATTGTTGTCGCAACCTCTGACAGACCCGCCTTAGAGCGCGTGAGGGCGCTGTTTGTGGCCACCACGATAGCAGAATTTTTTCGCGATAATGGAAAGCGAGTCGTCTTGCTTGCCGACTCACTGACGCGTTATGCCAGGGCCGCACGGGAAATCGCTCTGGCCGCCGGAGAGACCGCAGTTTCTGGAGAATACCCGCCAGGCGTATTTAGTGCATTGCCACGACTTTTAGAACGTACAGGAATGGGGGAAAAAGGCAGTATTACCGCATTTTATACGGTACTGGTGGAAGGCGATGATATGAATGAGCCGTTGGCGGATGAAGTCCGTTCACTGCTTGATGGACATATTGTGCTATCCCGACGGCTTGCAGAGAGGGGGCATTATCCTGCCATTGACGTGCTGGCAACGCTCAGCCGCGTTTTTCCAGTCGTTACCAGCCATGAGCATCGTCAACTGGCGGCTATATTACGGCGGCACCTGGCGCTTTACCAGGAGGTTGAACTGTTAATACGCATTGGGGAATACCAGCGAGGGGTTGATACTGATACCGATAAAGCTATTGATACCTATCCGGATATTTGCACATTTTTGCGACAAAGTAAGGATGAAGTATGCGGACCCGAGCTACTCATAGAAAAATTACACCAAATACTCACCGAGTGATCATGGAAACTTTGCTGGAGATAATCGCGCGGCGTGAAAAGCAATTACGCGGCAAACTTACCGTACTTGATCAGCAGCAACAGGCGATTATTACTGAACAGCAGATTTGCCAGACGCGCGCTTTAGCAGTGACTACCAGACTAAAAGAATTAATGGGCTGGCAAGGTACGTTATCTTGTCATTTATTGTTGGATAAGAAACAACAAATGGCTGGGCTATTCACTCAGGTGCAGAGCTTTTTGACGCAACGGCAGCAGTTAGAGAATCAGTATCAGCAGCTTGTTTTACGGCGAAGCGAATTACAGGAGAACTTTAATGCGCTTATGAAAAAGAAAGAAAAAATTACTATGGTATTAAGCGATGCGTATTACCAAAGTTGAGGGAAGTCTTGGGTTGCCATGCCAGTCTTATCAGGATGATAACGAGGCGGAGGCGGAACGTATGGACTTTGAACAACTCATGTACCAGGCATTACCCATTGGTGAGAATAATCCTCCTGCAGTATTGAATAAGAACGTGGTTTTCACGCAGCGTTATCGTGTTAGTGGCGGTTATCTTGATGGTGTAGAGTGTGAAGTATGTGAATCAGGGGGGCTAATCCAGCTAAAAATCAATGTTCCTCATCATGAAATTTACCGTTCGATGAAAGCGCTAAAGCAGTGGCTGGAGTCTCAGTTGCTGCATATGGGGTATATAATCTCCCTGGAGATATTCTATGTTAAGAATAGCGAATGAAGAGCGTCCGTGGATGGAGATACTTCCAACGGAAGGCGCTACCATTGGTGAGCTGACATTGAGTATGCAGCAATATCCAGTACAGCAAGGGACGTTATTTACCATAAATTATCATAATGAGCTGGGTAGGGTGTGGATTGCAGAACAATGCTGGCAGCGCTGGTGTGAAGGGTTAATTGGCACCGCTAATCGATCGGCTATCGATCCTGAATTGCTATACGGAATAGCTGAATGGGGGCTGGCGCCGTTATTGCAAGCCAGTGATGCCACCCTCTGTCAGAACGAACCGCCGACATCCTGCAGTAATATACCACATCAGCTAGCGTTGCATATTAAATGGATAGTTGAAGAACATGAGTTCCATAGCATTATTTTTACATGGCCAACAGGTTTTTTGCGCAATATAGTCGGAGAGCTTTCTGCTGAGCGTCAACAGATTTATCCTGCCCCTCCTGTAGTAGTCCCTGTATATTTAGGCTGGTGCCAGCTGACATTAATTGAACTTGAGTCTATCGAAATCGGCATGGGCGTTCGGATTCATTGCTTTGGCGACATCAGACTCGGTTTTTTTGCTATTCAACTACCTGGGGGTATCTACGCGAGGGTATTGCTGACAGAGGATAACACGATGAAATTTGAAGAATTAGTCCAGGATATCGAAACGCTACTTGCATCAGGGAGCCCAATGTCAAAGAGTGACGGAACGTCTTCAGTCGAACTTGAGCAGATACCGCAACGGGTGCTCTTTGAGATCGGACGTGCGAGTCTGGAAATTGGACAATTACGACAACTTAAAACGGGGGACGTTTTGCCTGTAGGTGGATGTTTTGCGCCAGAGGTGACGATAAGAATAAATGACCGTATTATTGGGCAAGGTGAGTTGATTGCCTGTGGGAATGAATTTATGGTGCGAATTACACGTTGGTATCTGTCCAAAAATACAGCGTAAACCTGATAAGAAAAATAATATGCGAACAATATAATAGAGCTCCAGGTCGTGTCATGAGAGATACAGTATGTCTTTACCCGATTCGCCTTTGCAACTGATTGGTATATTGTTTCTGCTTTCAATACTGCCTCTCATTATCGTCATGGGAACCTCTTTCCTTAAACTGGCGGTGGTATTTTCGATTTTACGAAATGCTCTGGGTATTCAACAAGTTCCCCCAAATATCGCACTGTATGGCCTCGCGCTTGTACTTTCCTTATTCATTATGGGGCCGACGCTATTAGCTGTAAAAGAGCGCTGGCATCCGGTTCAGGTCGCTGGTGCTCCATTCTGGATGTCTGAGTGGGACAGTAAAGCGTTAGCGCCTTATCGACAGTTTTTGCAAAAAAACTCTGAAGAAAAGGAGGCCAATTATTTTCGGAATTTGATAAAACGAACCTGGCCTGAAGACATAAAACAAAAGATAAAACCTGATTCTTTGCTCATATTAATTCCGGCATTTACGGTGAGTCAGTTAACGCAGGCATTTCGGATTGGATTACTTATTTATCTTCCCTTTCTGGCTATTGACCTGCTTATTTCAAATATACTGCTGGCTATGGGGATGATGATGGTGTCGCCGATGACCATTTCATTACCGTTTAAGCT
Organism: Salmonella sp. 741265116_PST; assembly: GCF_046567715.1. Lineage (NCBI taxonomy): Bacteria > Pseudomonadati > Pseudomonadota > Gammaproteobacteria > Enterobacterales > Enterobacteriaceae > Salmonella > Salmonella sp. 741265116_PST. The sequence goes on from NZ_JBKFPH010000002.1 coordinate 146,617, forward strand.
GCTAATATTTTTACTGGCAGGCGGTTGGGATCTGACACTGGCGCAATTGGTACAGAGCTTTTCATGAATGATTCTGAATTGACGCAATTTGTAACGCAACTTTTATGGATCGTCCTTTTTACGTCTATGCCGGTGGTGCTGGTGGCATCGGTAGTTGGTGTCATCGTAAGCCTTGTTCAGGCCTTGACTCAAATACAGGACCAAACGCTACAGTTCATGATTAAATTATTGGCAATTGCAATAACCTTAATGGTCAGCTACCCATGGCTTAGCGGTATCCTGTTGAATTATACCCGACAGATAATGTTACGAATTGGAGAACATGGTTGAATGACACAACAGTTGAATGAATGGCTTATTGTATTGGCTGTGGCTTTTATTCGTCCATTGGGCCTCTCTTTATTACTCCCCCTATTAAAAAGTGGCAGTTTAGGGTCCGCGCTTTTACGTAATGGCGTGCTAATGTCTCTTACCTTTCCCATATTACCAATCATATATCAGCAGAAGATTATTATGCATATTGGTAAAGATTACAGCTGGTTAGGGTTAGTCACCGGAGAGGTAATTATTGGCTTTTTAATTGGGTTTTGTGCGGCGGTTCCCTTTTGGGCTGTTGATATGGCCGGGTTTCTGCTTGATACTTTACGTGGCGCGACAATGGGTACGATATTCAATTTTACAATGGAAGCTGAAACCTCACTTTTTGGCTTGCTTTTCAGCCAGTTTTTGTGTGTTATTTTTTTTATAAGCGGTGGCATGGAGTTTATATTAAATATTCTGTATGAGTCATACCAATATTTACCTCCAGGGCGTACTTTATTATTTGATCAGCAATTTTTAAAATATATCCAGGCAGAGTGGAGGACGCTTTATCAATTATGTATCAGTTTCTCTCTTCCTGCCATAATATGTATGGTATTAGCCGATCTGGCTTTAGGTCTTTTAAATCGGTCGGCACAACAATTGAATGTTTTTTTCTTCTCAATGCCGCTCAAAAGTATATTGGTTCTACTAACGCTCCTGATCTCATTCCCTTATGCTCTTCATCACTATTTGGTTGAAAGCGATAAATTTTATATTTATCTAAAAGACTGGTTTCCATCTGTATGAGCGAGAAAACAGAACAGCCTACAGAAAAGAAATTACGTGATGGTCGTAAGGAAGGGCAGGTTGTCAAAAGTATTGAAATAACATCATTATTTCAGTTGATTGTGCTTTATTTATATTTTCATTTCTTTACTGAAAAGATGATTTTGATACTGATTGAGTCAATAACTTTCGCATTACAATTAGTAAATAAACCATTTACTTATGCATTAACGCAATTGAGTCATGCTTTAATAGATTCATTGACTTCTGCACTGCTGTTTCTGGGCGCTGGGGTAATAGTTGCTACTGTGGGTAGCGTGTTTCTTCAGGTGGGGGTGGTTATTGCCAGCAAAGCCATTGGTTTTAAAAGCGAGCATATAAATCCGGTAAGTAATTTTAAGCAGATATTCTCTTTACATAGCGTAATAGAATTATGTAAATCCAGCTTAAAAGTTATCATCTTATCTCTTATCTTTGCCTTTTTCTTTTATTATTATGCCAGTACTTTTCGGGCGCTACCGTACTGTGGGTTAGCCTGTGGCCTGCTTGTGGTTTCTTCTTTAATAAAATGGTTATGGGTAGGGGTGATGGCTTTTTATATCGTCGTTGGCATACTGGACTATTCTTTCCAATATTATAAGATTAGAAAAGATCTAAAAATGAGTAAAGATGACGTAAAACAGGAGCATAAAGATCTGGAGGGCGACCCTCAAATGAAAACACGGCGTCGGGAAATGCAGAGTGAAATACAAAGTGGGAGTTTAGCTCAATCTGTTAAACAATCTGTTGCGGTAGTTCGTAATCCAACGCATATTGCGGTTTGTCTTGGCTATCATCCCACCGATATGCCAATACCACGCGTTCTGGAAAAAGGCAGTGATGCTCAAGCTAACTATATCGTTAACATCGCTGAACGCAACTGCATTCCCGTTGTTGAAAATGTTGAGCTGGCTCGCTCATTATTTTTTGAAGTGGAACGCGGAGATAAAATTCCTGAAACGTTATTTGAACCCGTTGCAGCCTTGTTGCGTATGGTGATGAAGATAGATTATGCGCATTCTACCGAAACACCATAAATGCCTTTGGTATGCTTCTTCAAGCCACTGCGAAGGTTAAGAGGGGTAATACAGTATAGAGCAGCGCGTTGATTTGTTTGACGATAAGGGTGAGAGACTGAAAATAATCGCTTTTTAGCCTGGCACAAGCACCAGATAGCGTATTATAAAATTAAACAAGATAATAGATTGGTGCGTCTGAATGGACTCGAACCATCGACCCCCACCATGTCAAGGTGGTGCTCTAACCAACTGAGCTACAGACGCATTAAAATGATGGTGCGTTCAATTGGACTCGAACCAACGACCCCCACCATGTCAAGGTGGTGCTCTAACCAACTGAGCTATGAACGCAACGTTGTAGGTGACAACGGGGACGAATATTAGCGTCACAACCGCAATGAGGCAAGAGGGAAATCGCAATTTTCTTCCTGAAATCACCTGATTGCGGTGGAAATATGCAACATGTCGAGAAAATAGCCGCCATGCGACGGCTATCGTCGTATTATCGCGCAGCGCGTTGCAAAATGATGGCGGACGGCTGACGTTGCAGATAGCGCATCCGTAACATCATTAACACCGCCGCCGAGGTCAGGCCGATGATGAACCCCATCCAGAACCCCGCCGGTCCCATACGATCAACCACCAGATCCGTTAACGCCAGGATATAACCGCTGGGTAAGCCTAACACCCAGTAGGCGGTAAAGGTGATAAAAAAGATGGAACGCGTATCTTTATAACCGCGCAGAATACCGCTGCCGATAACCTGTATAGAGTCGGAAATCTGATAAACCGCAGCGAGCAGCATTAATTGCGCAGCAAGCGCCACGACCTCAGGGTTGTCATTGTAGAGCAAAGCAATATGCTTACGCAGAGTAACGGTAAAGATCGCGGTAACCACAGCCATACAAATGCCGACGCCTAAACCGGTACGCGCTGCGGTTTGCGCATCCAGCGTCGAGCCCTGGCCCAGACGATATCCCACTCGAATCGTTACCGCCGCAGCCAGCGACATCGGCAGTACGAACATCAGCGAGCTAAAGTTAAGCGCAATCTGATGACCCGCGACATCCACAATACCTAATGGCGAAACCAGCAGCGCGACGACCGCAAACAACGTTACTTCAAAGAACAGCGCCAGCGCAATCGGCAACCCCAGTTGAATCAGGCGCTTCATGACGACGCTATCGGGTTTGCCAAAGCCTTTTTCATTACGAATATCACGCATTGAACGCGCGTGTTTAATGTAAGAAAGCATGGCGATAAACATAACCCAATAGACCGCCGCGGTCGCAACGCCGCAGCCGATACCGCCGAGTTCCGGCATACCAAAATGGCCATAGATAAAAATATAGTTCACCGGAATATTCACCAGCAGGCCCAAAAATCCCATCACCATACCCGGTTTGGTTTTGGCCAGACCTTCGCACTGGTTTCGCGCTACCTGAAAGAAAAGGTATCCTGGCGCGCCCCACAGCAGCGCGCGAAGGTAACCCACGGCTTTATCGGCCAGCGCCGGATCAATATTATGCATGGAGCGGATAATGTATCCGGCATTCCACAGGACGATCATCACCAGCACGGAGACAAAGCCCGCCAGCCAGAATCCTTGTCGAACCTGATGCGCGATACGCTCGCGACGGCCGGAGCCATTGAGTTGCGCAATCACCGGCGTCAAGGCCAGCAGTAAGCCGTGACCAAACAAAATGGCGGGAAGCCAGATAGAGGTGCCGATAGCGACGGCAGCCATGTCCGTAGCGCTATAGCCTCCCGCCATGACGGTATCGACGAATCCCATTGCGGTCTGTGCCACTTGCGCAAGGATCACCGGTATCGCTAACGCTAATAACTGACGCGCTTCACTGGTATACTTCTGCACGTATTCACCTTTTATTTTGTTGTTATATGAAAGACTAAAAAGCCGCCGTAGTGGCAGCCAAAAGAAATAGCAGGGGAAATTTCAGTCTATTGTAGCGGGGTATTACTATTTCTCCAGTGAAAAAACAGTTGTTAACGGCGCATTGCTGGCAAGCTGTTTTTCCACCTGCTATTGTGCTGAACAGTTCTGCTTTTATTTATTTCAGGAGTTGAAGATATGTTTACGGGGATCGTACAGGGTACCGCGAAACTGGTATCGATTGATGAAAAACCCAACTTTCGCACCCATGTGGTGACGTTACCGGACTACATGCTGGAGGGGCTGGAGACGGGGGCGTCGGTAGCGCATAACGGATGCTGTTTGACGGTGACTGAAATAAACGGCAATCAGATAAGTTTTGATCTGATGAAAGAAACGTTGCGCATCACCAATCTGGGCACGTTGAGGGTAGGTGATGAGGTCAACGTAGAGCGCGCCGCCAAATTCAGCGATGAAATCGGTGGTCATCTGATGTCGGGGCATATTATTACGACGGCGGAGATCGCGAAAATCCTGACCTCCGAAAATAACCATCAGGTGTGGTTTAAAGTGCAGGATGCGTCCCTGATGAAGTATATCCTGTACAAAGGCTTTATCGGCGTTGACGGCATCAGTTTGACCGTCGGCGAGGTAACGCCAACGCGCTTCTGCGTGCATCTTATTCCGGAAACGCTGGAACGTACTACGCTTGGCAGAAAAAAACTGGGTGAGCGTGTGAATATCGAGATCGATCCGCAAACGCAAGCGGTTGTCGATACCGTAGAACGCGTACTGGCTGCACGAGAAAATGCGGTCAGAAATCAGGCCGACATTAGCTAACGGAAAATAAGATTCCCCCGCATGAAATGCGGGGGAGATGATTAGCGAGGAACGCGCAGACCGTTTTCAACGCCACGCGTGAATACTACCTGCCAAAGCTGGATATCACGCGCGCGAAACGCACCCGCGCAGGCATTGAGATAATAGCTGAACATACGTTTAAAGCGCTCGTTATAATTGCCCGCAATCTCTGGCCAGGCATTGATAAAGCGCTCGTGCCACGCCATCAGAGTCGTGTCATAGTCGGCACCAAAGTTATGCCAGTCTTCCATTACAAAGTGTGATTCGCTGGCCTCGGCGATTTGACGAACAGACGGCAAGCAACCGTTGGGGAAAATATACTTATTGATCCACGGATCGACATTATGATCGGTTTTTTTAGAACCAATAGTATGGAGCAGGAAAAGACCATCCGGTTTTAAATTCCTGTCAACAACTTCAAAATAGGTGTTGTAGTTTTTTGGCCCGACATGTTCGAACATGCCGACGGAGACGATTCGGTCAAACTGATCGTTAAGGTCGCGATAATCTTCCAGGAGAATGGAGACATCCAGACCGTCGCAACGCGTCTGCGCCATTTTTTGTTGTTCAGCGGAGATCGTTACGCCCACCACGCTAACGCCATAATGGGTCGCCATATATTGCGACAGGCCGCCCCAGCCGCAGCCGATATCCAGCACACGCATCCCCGGTTGTAGCTGTAGCTTTTCGCAAATTAATTTCAGCTTGGCTTGCTGTGCCGCTTCCAGCGTATCGGCATCTTTCCAGTAGGCGCAAGAATATTGCATATAGGGATCGAGCATACGGGAAAAAAGGTCATTACCAAGATCGTAATGTTCCTTGCCGACAATCCAGGCGCGTTTTTTACTTTGTAGATTAATCAGACGCGCGCCGAGGATGCGGAGCGTATCTTTAACATGGTGGGGGAGTTGATTTTCAAGACCGGCACGTAAGACTTTGCTGAAGAAAATATCCAGACGCTCGCATTCCCACCAGCCATCCATGTAACTCTCACCTAACCCCAACGATCCTTCCTGAAGGACGCGTTTAAAAAAATCGGGATTCTTAACACGAATGTCAGACGGGGCGGAACCATTAATTGTAATATCCGCGCGACTTAACAATTCGTTGGCGATTCGGTACCAGTTATCATCCGGTACGCTGACTTCTTCTATACACGATGAACTCATAGCTTCTCCATCACTGGACGGTGATCAGAACCTTAAAACAGCGTAGACGCTTTTTTGGCTTTGTGAGAAATCCCACGGGCAATTCCGTGAGCCAGTTATCCGACGTAGAACAGAGGAAGGGAGGAACCCTTGCCGAAAAGGCCATCCATGGTGAATCGGGAACGCTCCGGTTCCCGTTAATGCCTAATAATTATCGTAATATAAACAACCGTGAATCAGTATAGGCCGCAATTTTTGATGATTCAACCGAAAATTGTTAGCGTGCTAATTACCAGCGGTTAACAAGCTTTTAGTGAGACTTGTCGTGGGCGACATTGGCATGAGGAAACCCAGTCTCATCGCACTCTGCATGAGACTGCATTTTATAGCCTAACGCCGCCAGAACAACGGTAGAGAGCATTACGCTGGTGGTGGTCAGCAGCGGCGTGCTGATGAGCCATGAAACCACCAGGCTTGCCAGGAAACATAACCCCAGTTGCAGCGTATTTTGTAGCGCCGCAGCGCGCCCCGTGGCTTGAGGGAAAGGGCGTAACGCTTGCGCGACGACGATAGGGTAGATGGCGCCATTAGCAATCGCCATTACGCAGAAAGGAATCAGGATCTCCACCAGTGAGGCATTATTCAGAAGGCCCGCTCCCCAGGTGGCGATAACGCTCAGCGCGTACAGCCCTAACAGCCACGGAAGCAATTGGTAGCCCTGCCATTTTTGTAGCGCCGCGCGGCAACCATATCCGCCAATCAGAAAAGCGATGGTTTGCGGAACATAGCTCAGGCCAATCACTGCCGGGCTGTAACCCATCGCGCTGAGAATAAACGGCGACCCTGTTAGCCACGCAAAAAAGCTGGCGGAACAGGCGGCATAAATCAGCACATTACCGCGATAGGTTTTAGAGCGTAACAACGTCGCGAAAGTGAGTTTATCCTGTCCCTCGGTACGCGCTTTTACCGATGGTTTTAAGCGCAGCGCCGGCAACATCAGCAACAACGTAATCACGAACAGGGTGGCGAAAATCGCCTGCCATGAGAAATGCGTCAGTATCCAGCTTCCCAGTAAGGGCGCAAGCGCCGGGGATAATCCCACCAGTGGCATGATCGTGGCGAAGATACGGTTAATTTTTTGCGAAGGATAATAATCGGTCACCAGCGCTTGCCAGATTACCGTTGCCGCGCAAACGCCGACGGCCTGCACGAAGCGCAGCGTCAGCAGTGCTGCCGCGCTTTCTACCCACAGCATCCCCAGACTTCCGAGTGCAAAGATAGATAACCCCAGCAGTAAAATCGGTTTACGGCCATAACGATCCGATAGCGGTCCCCAGAGGAGTTGCGCGACGGCAAAGCCAGCTAAAAACAGGCTGAGGCTGGCGCTGACAGCGGCGGCAGGCGTTTGTAAATCCGCCTGTATGGCGGCAAACGCGGGCAGGTACATGTCCGTAGCCAGAAATCCCAGCACGCTAAGGCCGGCTAACCAGACTAAAAAACCTTTTCCAGGTTGCATATTTGTTTCTCTTTCTTATCAGACAGACATTGTCGCAGAGTGTAGGGAGTGAAATTACGGTTGTGAAACGTTAATATTTGTCCAGTGAATTCAAAATTTTTGTAGGCAAATTATGTGGTCGGAATACTCGCTTGAAGTGGTTGACGCCGTGGCGCGCAATGGCAGTTTTAGCGCGGCGGCGCAGGAACTGCACCGTGTGCCTTCAGCAGTCAGTTATACCGTTCGTCAGCTAGAGGAGTGGCTGGCCGTACCGCTTTTTGTACGACGTCACCGTGATGTTGAACTGACGCCTGCTGGCGTCTGGTTTTTAAAAGAAGGGCGTTCTGTTATCAAAAAAATGCAGATCACTCGCCAGCAGTGTCAGCAAATTGCTAATGGCTGGCGTGGGCAGTTAGCTATTGCGGTGGACAATATCGTCAGACCAGAACGTACCCGGCAGATGATCGTCGATTTCTATCGCCATTTTGACGATGTGGAACTGCTGGTTTTTCAGGAGGTGTTTAACGGCGTCTGGGACGCGCTCTCCGACGGGCGTGTCGAACTGGCGATTGGGGCGACGCAGGCGATTCCGGTAGGGGGGCGTTACGCTTTTCGGGATATGGGGACCCTGAGCTGGAGCTGCGTAGTGGCAAGCGATCACCCGCTGGCGTCGATGCCTGGGCCGTTAAGCGATGATACCCTGCGCAACTGGCCGTCGCTGGTCAGGGAAGACACTTCGCGAACCTTACCAAAACGGATTACCTGGCTGCTGGATAACCAAAAAAGGGTCGTCGTACCGGACTGGGAGTCATCGGCAACCTGCCTGTCGGCAGGACTATGCGTGGGAATGGTGCCGACGCATTTTGCCCGCCAGTGGATAGACAGCGGAAAATGGGTGGCGCTGACGTTAGAGAATCCGTTTCCCGATGCGGCCTGTTGCGTGACGTGGCAGCAAAACGAAGCCTCGCCCGCGCTGGCATGGCTGCTGGACTATTTGGGCGATAGCGAAACGTTGAATCGGGAGTGGCTGCGGGAGCCAGAAGAGGCTCCCGACAGCGGGGATTAACGCCGATAGTCGCGGAACGGGCCGTCAGCGACCGAGCGACGCTCAACCAGGCGTGGATGAACTTCAATAGACTGTGACTCTTCACGCTTATTGACGATGCGATCCAATAGCATATTAAATGCGGTTTCACCTAAAGAGTCTTTGGGCTGGTGAATCGTCGTCAGCGCCGGGGTAAAGAAACGGGCGTTACGCACATTGTCATAACCGATCACCGAAACGTCCTGCGGTACGCGAAGCCCCATTTCGTCAGCCGCGCAAAGCGCGCCCATCGCCATAATATCGCCGCCGCAGAAAACGGCGGTAGGGCGATGTGACTGCGATAAAATTTGCTGCATCGCGTGGTAACCGGATTCCGGCTCGAAGTCGCCCTGAACAATCCAGTTGTCCGGCACGTTGATCAGCGCCTCCTCCATGGCTTTCATAAAGCCTGCCAGCCGGCCCGCGCCGGTGTTGCGCTCCAGCGGGCCGGGAATAACGCCGATATCCCGGTGGCCGCGCTCAACCAGATAACGACCCGCCATATAGCCGCCTGCAAAGGCGTTATCAATCACCGTGTCGGTAAAATCGGCCTTCGCCTCACCCCAGTCCATCACCACCATCGGAATATGGCGATACTCTTCCAGCATGGAAAGCAGAGGTTCTGGATACTCAGAACACATCACCAGCAGGCCATCCACGCGCTTTTGCGCCATCATGGACAGGTAGGCGCGCTGTTTTTCCAGGTTATTCCAGGCGTTGCCTAAAATCAGCGTATAGCCTTTCTGGAAACAGTTTTTTTCAACTGCCTCGATAATTTCGGCAAAATAGGCCGCTTCGCTGCTGGTCGCCAGTAAGCCTATCGACTTGGTATGGTTAACCTTCAGGCTACGCGCGACGGCGCTGGGAGAGTAGTGCAGCTCTTTAATTGCCGCCCAGACCGCGTTACGCGTTTCTTCAGCGACAAAACGCGTTTTGTTGATTACGTGTGATACAGTTGTAGTGGAAACGTTTGCTCGTTTCGCTACATCTTTAATTGTTGCCATTACATTTCACTCCAGACCCTCGCTAAGCTCCTGAGAAACGCCAGGTAAACGTTTGCCTACACACACCCTAATCGCAACATCAGGGTTGCGGCACGCCGGAAAAACGACACGGAACGTCAGGAAGGGGTCAATGGCCGTTACGCTAATTCAGTAAGCCTGGAATTTTGTCTGATCTTGAGGAAAAGGGGAAGCGTTAAAAACAGTTATCAATATAAAACATGAGAGATTTTTGTGCGGGAATGTGCAAAAATGCGCTATATCACTTTTTGTGTGGGAATAAAAAGGAGAAAACTTGATGAGTACCGACCTGAAATTTTCGTTGATTACTACGCTGATTGTTCTGGGCGTGATTGTCGCAGGTGGATTAACGGCCGCTCTGCACTGATTTCCTCTCTTCTGAGGGTGGGCGTCTCCTCTATTTTATCCTCTCTAAAACGCAGAAGGCGTACCTTCTGCGTACTCAGACTTATGCGGCGAGATTTTTCGCAACAAATTCCCAGTTAACCAGCGCCCAGAAATGCTCCAGATAGTTTGGACGGGCGTTGCGGTAGTCGATGTAATACGCGTGTTCCCACACATCAACCGTCAGCAACGGCGTCGCATCTGTGGTCAGCGGCGTACCGGCATTTGAGGTAGAAACGATAGCCAGTTTGCCATCAGCGCTTTTTACCAGCCATGTCCATCCGGAACCAAAGTTTTTGATAGCGGCATCGGTGAACTGCGCTTTAAATTCCGCGAAGCTGCCAAAAGATGCCGCAATAGCATCAGCCAGTTTCCCGGTCGGTTCGCCGCCAGCGTTTGGCGCCAGGCAGTTCCAGTAGAAGGTGTGGTTCCACACCTGAGCGGCGTTATTAAAGATACCGCCTTCGGAGGCGCGCACGATCTCTTCCAGCGATTTGCCTTCAAACGCCGTGCCTTTGATCAAATTGTTAAGATTGGTCACGTAAGTCTGATGATGTTTGCCATAGTGATATTCCAGCGTCTCAGCAGAAATATGCGGCGCCAGAGCATCTTTGGCATACGGTAATGCAGGTAATTCGAACGACATTGCTTCTCTCCTTATTATTAATATTGCGCACGCACAATAACCCTGGTGCGCGTAAGGATAGGGTAGCAAATTGAGAGGTGGCGCAAAAGAAGAAGTTATCCTGTCGTTAAACGACAGGATAAAATATTAGCGAATTGTTTTAGGTGTCATCACCCGGCGGGCGCCCACATAATGTCGTTGCCAGTACTCTTCGTTCAGTGAGGTGATCTTAATTTCCTGGCCGCTGCGCGGAGACTGGATAAACTTACCGTTGCCGACATAGACGCCAACGTGATCGGCGGTGCCGCGCCCCTGCGTACGGAAGAACACCAGATCGCCGTTTTTCAACTCGCTACGCTCAATGGGCGCCGCGTCACGCAGGTGATACATCTCATTCGCCGTTCGGGGGATACGGATCTTCACTAAATCTTTATAGGCATAATAAACCAGACCGCTGCAATCAAAACCGGTGCGCGGCGACGCGCCTCCCCAGTGATACGGTTTACCAATCTGATTCATGAGTTTGGACATCGCGGTTTTCGTCGCTTTTTGTACTTTTGCACGATGCGCATCGGCAATAGAGACCGGCAATGTTCTTTTCCCCTTCACGCAGTGCGGCTTACGGCCTTTACGCGTCGTGCATTTTTCCGTTACGTTGAGGGCGGCGATTGTCGTGGGCGCGGTTCTGTTCCGGCGATGCGTCGTATGACGAGATTTTGTGGAGGCGATGGTACGTTTTGGCGTAGAAGCGGAAGAAGAACGGCTGGTTTTTGAGGTTTTTTTTACGTTTTTTTTGCTGGTTTTACTGATCTTTTTGGGCGTTGTGCTTTTCTTTTTATCTGCCGTTTTCGTGACATGAGAAACAGCAGGCGTCGCTTTGGCTTGCCTGGAAGCATGGGCCATTGGCGTAAAAGGGAGAGTAGTAAAAAGTAAAGCACAGAGCGTGATCGAGATTTTGTTTATCCGCGCCACTGAGCAATCCTCTGTTAAAGGCAGGCGATCATGCCTGCGTATGATTTACAAAACCTGATAATTCTAATCTACAAAAGCACAGATTGGTAATTGCTTTTGGTTTCTGAAGCTGTGTTTCGTTAACAGATGTAAAAAAAATAGCAATTAATGCTAAACACGAACGCGTTATCTACAAATCACTGTGCGGTAACCCGCTTAAAAGATATTTTGTATACAACTTATTCCCGCAGACGGTAAAATAATAAGGCATGATGAAAATGTTATTTTCCGTTGCCAGCCTGACCCGTTACAATGACAGGCTTCGGTCGTAAAAGTAGTTTAAGGAAGCGAGACAATGAGCACCACTATCGAAAAAATTCAGCGCCAGATCGCTGAAAACCCGATTCTCCTGTATATGAAAGGTTCACCGAAATTGCCAAGCTGTGGTTTCTCTGCGCAGGCCGTTCAGGCGCTTTCAGCCTGCGGGGAACGTTTTGCCTATGTTGATATCCTGCAAAACCCGGATATTCGTGCTGAATTACCGAAATACGCCAACTGGCCGACATTTCCACAACTGTGGGTGGATGGCGAGCTGGTCGGCGGGTGTGATATTGTGATTGAAATGTATCAGCGTGGCGAGTTGCAGCAGCTTATTAAAGAAACTGCGGCAAAATATAAAACTCAGGAGCCGGACGCAGAGTAATCTGTGAAAGGGGAAAGCGACCTGTAAAGGTCGCTTTTTTTACCGTCATCGTGAGCAAGAGCGGCGTTGTTAGCCTCGTTATTTGTCCGTCGGCAAAGGTAATGGCCAGCCGCCCAGGCGCTTCCAGCGATTGACGATTTCACAAAACAGCACCGCTGTCCGCTCGGTATCATACAAAGCGGAATGGGCCTTTTCGCCGTCAAACTCCATACCTGCCGCCAGGCACGCTTTTGACAACACCGTTTGTCCCAGCGCCAGTCCGCTCAATGCCGCAGTATCAAAGGTGACGAACGGATGAAACGGGTTACGTTTCAGCGAGGCGCGCTCTGCGGCGGCCATCATAAAACTGTGATCAAAAGTGGCGTTATGCGCGACCATAATGGCGCGGCTACAACCACTTTCTTTGATACCTTTACGCACCATTTTGAAAATAGCGTGTAGGGCCTCATATTCACTCACCGCGCCGCGTAGCGGGTTAGAGGGATCGATACCGTTAAACGCGAGCGCTTCCGGCTGTAAGTTGGCTCCAGCGAACGGTTCCACATGGAAATGCAGCGTCATGTCCGGCATCAGCCAGCCTTGTTCATCCATTTTCAGCGTGATGGCGGCGATTTCGAGCAGCGCATCGGTTTTAGCGTTAAATCCTGCAGTTTCAACGTCGATGACGACAGGATAAAAACCACGAAAACGGTCGCACAGACCGGAAAGTTGAGCGTTATCGGACATCTGAGTCTCTTAATACGAAAAAATGCAGCGCGTATTATGGCAAATTTTACGCCGGGATGCAGTAAAACAACGGGCACAGTGACCTGCGCCCGGCAGGGGATCAGTTACCCAGACCGCGGCCTGCGTCTTTAGCTTCAATCAATTCGATTTTATAGCCATCCGGATCTTCAACGAAGGCGATGATGGTCGAACCGCCTTTTACCGGCCCCGCTTCACGGGTCACGTTGCCGCCGTTCTGACGAATACGTTCACAGGCTTCAGCGGCATTGTCAACGCTCAGCGCGATATGCCCGTACGCATTGCCCATGTCGTAGCTCTCAACGCCCCAGTTATAGGTGAGTTCGATGACCGCTTCTTCCGTTTCCGGACCATATCCCACAAAGGCCAGCGAGTATTTGTATTCCGGATTCTCACTGGTACGCAGCAATTTCATGCCCAGAACGTTAGTGTAAAAAGCGATGGAACGCTGCAAATCGCCGACGCGCAGCATAGTATGCAATAAACGCATTTTCGTTGTCCTTAAAATAGTCAAGATATTCAAAGTATAGCGGCGATGTGAGGCCGCTATCAATGAAATTACAGAGTAGGGTAGTCCGTGTAGCCTTCCGCGCCGCCGCCATAAAAACTTTCGGGACGCTGTGGATTGAGTTTCGCTTTACATTGCAGACGCGCCACCAGATCCGGGTTAGCGATGTAATCGCGACCAAACGCCACGGCGTCAATCAGCCCTTTTTCGATCAGATCTTCCGCTTTTTCTGGCGTATAGGCGCCAGCGCCGATGATGGGACCGTGGAAATATGCGCGCACTTTTTCACGGAACGCGTCGCTGTACGGTTCGCCGCCCGCCCAGTCTGGTTCAGACATATGCAGATAAGCAATGCCGCGTTTGCCTAACGCATCAATCAGATAAAGGGCGTCAGCTTCTTCATTCGGGCCGTTATCGACATTCTGGAAAGTGCCGACAGGAGAAAGGCGAATGCCGATACGGTCCGCGCCCCATTCTTTAATGCCAGCATCAACCACCTCCAGCACCAGACGGGCGCGATTCTCTACGCTGCCGCCGTACTGATCGGTACGGTGATTAGAAGACGGTGAGAGGAACTGGTGCAGCAGATAACCGTGCGCGGAGTGCAGCTCGACCAGATCGAAGCCTGCCTCTCGGGCATTGGCGATAGCCTGGCGGAAATCGTTGACGATCCCGGGGATCTCATGAGTATCCAGCGCGCGCGGCGTGGAAGTCTCTACGCGGATGGCCTGGCCGTTTTCATCACGCAAAGAGGTGCGGGTTCCCGCATTGATAGCGGATGGCGCGACGGGCGCTTGTCCGCCTGGTTGCAGGCTGGCGTGTGAAATACGGCCCGTATGCCACAGTTGCACCGCTATATGGCCGCCCTGAGCATGAACTCCCTGAGTGATTTTTTTCCAGGCGGCGATCTGCTCATCGCTGTGTAATCCCGGTGCGCCGGCATAGCCTTTCGCCTGTGCGGAGATTTGTGTGGCTTCGCTGATGATCAATCCGGCGCTGGCGCGTTGACGGTAATATTCCGCCATTAACGGCGTAGGAATGTCGCCCGGTTCAATACTCCGCAAACGCGTCAAAGGCGCCATAAATACGCGATTTGTTGCCGTGATGGCACCCACCTTGAGGGGGGTAAACAGTTTTGCTGATGACATAGTGGCTCCTGATATAAGTAGACCGGTCGTCTTGTAATAAAGGAAATAAAAACGCCTGTTACTGCTCAGGCGTTGCAATAATGGTCTTAACATGCGCCAACGCATTTTCCAGCGGCGCGGCGCTACGGGATATTTTGGCCTGCAAATTGGCGCCCAGCCACAGGGCATAAAGTACCTGCGCCTGTGGCAACGGCTGGCCGGTGAAATGTAAACAGTGGCTATTACGGCCATCCTCCAGCGCGCGTGCAAGCAGTGCCATGATCTCCTGCGCCCCTTTATCCATCGTAGAGCGCATATCCTCCGACAGATCGCAGACCTCCGCTGACAGTTTCACCGTCAGGCAACCGCTGATGGCGCCTTGCTGGCAAAACTGCTTTAACGTTTCCTGATACCAGGCGAGAAGACGATCGCGATGATTACCGGGAGCGGAGGTGAAGTGCGCCGTAAGACGCTGATGATAGCAGGCGTAATGTCGCTCAAGCATGGCGACGCCGAAGGCTTCTTTCGAGCGAAAGTAGTGATAAAACGACCCTTTAGGCACCTGGGCGGTTTTGAGCAACTCGCTAAGCCCCATGCCGGTAAAACCCCGTTGCATACAAAGCTGCTCGCCGGTGGCCAGCAGATGTTCGCGGGTATCGTGTTCGGTTTGCTTATTCATAGCAGGCAGTATAGTAGACCAGTCGGTCTACTGCAAGCAGAGTTGCCATAATGTCAGTTAGCGTCTTCAATAGTCATAAGCGTCAAACGTTGAGGAGGGGATGTGGCCGAGCAGTTGGAGTTTTTTCCTGTAGCAAGCCCATGTCGCGGTATCTGCCAGTCTGATGAGCGTGGCTTTTGTCGGGGTTGTATGCGCAGCCGCGACGAACGGTTTAACTGGCAAAAAATGAGCGATGCTGAGAAACAAAATGTACTGCGGCTTTGTCGCCAGCGTTACTTGCGTAAAATACGCGCAAATAAGCCTCTCCCATCGGAAGATCCTCAACAACCTTCACTCTTTTAAACGCGGAATTGCGTATACTCAACCTCATTATTCTCTATGAGGAATCTGTTATGGTTCAGCGTGTCACCATCGCTCCACAAGGCCCGGAGTTTTCGCGTTTTGTCATGGGTTACTGGCGTTTGATGGACTGGAATATGTCCGCGCGTCAGTTAGTGAGTTTTATCGAAGAGCATCTGGATTTGGGCGTCACTACCGTTGATCATGCGGACATTTATGGCGGATATCAGTGCGAAGCGGCGTTTGGCGAGGCGCTAACGCTGGCGCCGCATTTGCGGGAAAAACTGCAAATCGTTACCAAATGCGGTATTGCGACCACCGCCAGAGCGGAAAATAGGCTCGGTCATTATATTACCGATCGCCGCCATATTATTCTGAGCGCCGAACAGTCATTAAAAAATCTGGCGACAGATTATCTGGATATGTTGTTAATTCACCGTCCCGATCCGTTAATGGATGCGGATGACGTCGCCGAGGCGTTTCAACATCTGCACCAAAGCGGCAAAGTGCGCCATTTTGGCGTTTCTAATTTTACGCCAGCGCAATTTACGTTGCTGCAATCGCGCCTGCCGTTCACCCTGGCGACCAACCAGGTGGAGATCTCGCCGGTTCACCAGCCTTTGTTGCTGGACGGCACATTAGATCAATTACAGCAACTGCGTATTCGTCCGATGGCCTGGTCATGTCTTGGCGGCGGTCGGCTGTTTAATGATGAGGCTTATCAGCCGTTGCGCCAGGAACTTTCCGTTATCGCGCAAGAACTCAACGCCAGTTCTATTGAACAGGTGGTCTATGCCTGGATTTTACGTTTGCCATCGCAGCCGCTGCCGATTATTGGCTCGGGTAAAATCGAACGCGTACGCGCCGCACTAGAAGCGGAAACGCTGTCATTGTCGCGTCAACAGTGGTTCCGAATCCGCAAGGCGGCACTGGGTTATGACGTGCCGTAATCGCCAACTCGTTGACTTTCCGTTCATGTTTTCGCCAGTGGTTTACACTTAACAGGCGACCACATGTAACGGAGGTTTTATGAAGCGATTAAGTTTAGCGATGGTGACGCTGTTGGCCTGTGCGGGTGCGCAGGCCGCCAGCGAGAAAGTAGAGATGAATCTGGTGACGGCGCAAGGCGTAGGACAGTCTATCGGCACCGTCGTCATCGATGAAACCGAAGGCGGCTTAAAATTTACCCCACACCTTAAAGCGTTACCGCCGGGCGAGCATGGTTTTCACATTCATGCCAAAGATAGCTGCCAGCCCGCGATTAAAGACGGCAAAGCGGTTGCCGCAGAAGCCGCTGGTGGTCATCTGGACCCACAAAATACCGGCAAGCATGAAGGACCGGAAGGCCAGGGGCATCTGGGCGATCTCCCGGTGTTAGTCGTTAATAATGATGGTATCGCCACCGAACCGGTTACTGCGCCGCGTCTGAAGTCTCTTGATGAAGTGAAAGATAAAGCGCTCATGATCCATGTGGGCGGCGATAACATGTCCGATCAGCCGAAACCGCTCGGCGGCGGCGGAACGCGTTACGCCTGCGGCGTCATCAAATAACCCGGAGACAGCGTTCCCTGCGCTGGAGCCTGTTCCAACTGCGACAGCGAACAGTGTAAACGCCAGATAATCGCCGCCAGCTCATGCGCGGCGGGTTGATGATGATGTGCGAGCGTGTCGCAGATACGCTGTAGTTCCTGTAGCGTGACGGCAAGCGGGCGTTGCTGCACGCCGCGCTCGCTCATCACATCGCGCAGCAGGGATATACAAATATCCCGCACCCGGGAAAGCGGATCGGAACGCGACTCCCAGGCGCGCAGCTGCCACACCACATGCGAGCAGTTCAGCAGTACCACTCCCCAACGTAATAACCACCGGCGCGCCAGCGCATCCTGGCTATTGCTGAGCTGACTGACGTGATGATAGGTCAGCGATTCAAACTCGCTTTCGCTATGGGAAGGGTGACGGCTAAGCTGATCGACGAAATCCCGGTGTAGCGCGCGGATATGGCGGCGGCTTTTTACGGCATCGGAACCGGGGCGCAAAATCGCAAACGCCAGCCAGGAAATCGCGACGCCGACGATCTTGGCGGTATTATCGTTAAGGAAGTCGGCGAAGTCGTACACCGGCGGGTTGGTCACGGCGATGAATGAGCCCATAAAAACGATAAGCTGCCCCCACAGTCCCGCCAGCTTAGGCATCTGCAGTTTAAGCAGTTGCATCGTGACGAACAGCGGAAAAAGGAAAAGTAAGAATTGCCACAGATCGGTGATTTGCACCATCAGGCCAAATTTCACCACGAAGCTGAATAAGGACAGCAGCACTAAAGTACGCATCAATAAGGTGAGCGACTTAAACGGCGTGGCGACGATGGAGTAGAGAACGCAACTGATCGCCGCCAGGGTTAATGCGCCGGGCCCTGATTCCCATTGCGCGCCAATACTCCAGGCACCAATTACCGTGAGCGTGCAAAAGGTACGTACGCCGCTCCAGATGGCCTCTGCGTTATCCGTATGCCGCGCAAGGCCGGGAGTGCGGCGGATATGGATTTGATCCACCGGCGCGCCGCTTTCGATCAGATATAACTGACGGCTGCTGCGCAGATATAGCTGGCAAAAATAGCGTAATCGCTGCCAGAACGCGAGGTGACGATAATCCTGTTCATCCTGCGGGCGTAGCGGCGCAATAATCCGCGCCACGGTGTAGCTGTCCGCGCGCGGTTTCGCCAGTGCAGCTAAGAGTTGTTCAATGACTTCGCGGCTGTTTTCCGGCGGCGTCGGCCAGTTTAAAAGCATTCTACGCAGACTGGAGATCACGCTGGTTAGCCGTAATTGCTGGTGTAACAATGCATTTAGCAATGCATTCTGGCGGCGAAAACGGTAGTGACTCCAGAAGGCCTGAATACGCAGCAGGTTCATGGTCAGGATTTGCCCAATGACGCCCTCATGCGCGGAGCGGATGGCGTCGGTAGTCTCCGGCTGCCAAAGTAGACTGGCATGTTCCAGCAAGCGCGCATGCATGTTTTTCAACGCGGTGAGCAGGGCAGTGCCATCCGATGTACTGGGCAGGATCATCATCATCATGCCGCCACAGAGGATGCCGACGATAACTTCACATACGCGCGTTTGGGCGATATCCCACAACTGCGTGATTTCTACAATATTAACCATCGGGAACGCGATGATAGCCGCCGTGTAGCCGGACAACTGGAAAGCATAAGCGGCGTTATTGGTAAAATGCGCGCAGGCCCAGGTACAAAAACCGATCCAGGCGGCCATGCTAAACAAGAACAACCAGGGCTCATTCAGCGTATGGCCGGCAATAATCAACGCGGCGGTCGCGCCGAGTAAACTCCCGGCAATACGCCCCAGACTTTTACTGATTACGCCGCCTACGGTCGGAAAGCTCACCACTGCGGCCGAAGTCATCGCCCAGTAGGGCTCATCCAGATTGAGATAATAAGCGAATGTCAGCGCGAGACACATGGCAATGGTATTGCGCAACGCGTAACGCCACTGGCCGGAGGTCGCTTTAAACCAGGGCGTATTTCGCAGTGCCGGCAGGGAGAGTTTCATTACCGCTGTCCAATGGCTACGCTGCAGGTAGTGCCGGAGACGAGCGTGATATTCTGCGGCAAAGCGTCAAATTCGATACGTACCGGTACGCGTTGTGCCAGACGTACCCACGGTACGTTGGGTTTGATATCGGGCACTAAACCGGAGTCACTTTCCACGCTTTGGTCGTAAATAGCGCGCCCGATACTGCCAACGTGACCCTGTAACTTAACATTGCCACTATACAGTGTTATTAATGCAGGCTCACCTTCGCGGATATGGCGTAGTTTGGTTTCTTCGAAATATCCCATTACATAAAATGAATGGCTATCTACCAGGGCGAAAAGCGGCTTACCGGTACTGGCATAATCACCGGTACGTGTGGAAAGGTTGGTCACCCAGCCGGATACCGGCGCTTTTACTTCCGTCTGGC
Source organism: Salmonella sp. 741265116_PST (assembly GCF_046567715.1). Lineage (NCBI taxonomy): Bacteria > Pseudomonadati > Pseudomonadota > Gammaproteobacteria > Enterobacterales > Enterobacteriaceae > Salmonella > Salmonella sp. 741265116_PST. The sequence continues at coordinate 166,306 of NZ_JBKFPH010000002.1, forward strand.
TAAGCTGCCACTGCGCCTGTTTTAACGTTGCCAGTGCGACATCTACGCTGGCCTGCATCGCTTTAACATTCAGATTGGCGCTATCCAGATCTTCAGCAGAGATGTAGTTACGCGATAAATGTCGACGTCGATCGGCTTCATTATTCGCTTTTGCCAGATCGGACTGCGCTTTGGCCAACTGCGCCTGCGCGTTAAGTTCTGCAATATGGAAGGGCGTTTTATCAATGACAAAAAGAACGTCCCCGGCGTTGACGAACTGATTATCTTTGATATTGAGTTGGGTAATGCTGCCAGAAACCTGCGGCGTTACGCTGACCTGTTCCGCGCGGATTTTACCATCGCGTGTCCATGGCGATTGCATATAGTAATTCCATAACCACCACGCGGCCAGAACGGCGACAACGGCGACAATGAGAGTAGAAAAATATTTTATTGTTTTTAACGACATATTTACCACACGATCAGTAAAACGAGGCCCAGACATACGCACAGCGTAAAGAGGGAGAGATCCATTAACAGGGGATGCCAGATTTCATCAGAGTATATCCGGTCACGCAGGAGTCGGTGAATAAACAACCAGATAACGAACCCAAGCGCAAAGGCTTTAAAGAATGGCGGAAAGTAAACAGATGCTCCCAACATGAGATCTTGTAAGGGCAATCCTGTGGCGTTGAGTATACACTTCACAAGCAATGTTCCTTTGAGTCAGACATCGATGCTTTAGTTTTAGCCAAAACCGAAGCTACAGGTGCCTGGTGCGCACTATGTCTGAAAAAATGTCTATTGGTAAGCAAATTTAGCAATACATTTGTTTTGAGAATACAAATACTGCACACTATTCTAAAATCAGCATAATAACTTAGCAAGCTAATTATAAGGAGATGAAATTGGAATCGCCACTAGGTTCTGATCTGGCACGGTTGGTGCGCATTTGGCGTGCTCTGATTGACCATCGCCTCAAGCCTCTGGAATTGACGCAGACACATTGGGTCACGTTGCACAATATTCATCAATTGCCGCCTGACCAGTCGCAGATTCAATTGGCTAAAGCGATAGGCATTGAGCAGCCATCGCTGGTACGCACGTTGGATCAACTTGAAGATAAGGGGCTAATTTCGCGGCAAACCTGCGCCAGCGATCGTCGCGCTAAGCGGATTAAACTGACCGAAAAAGCGGAGCCGCTGATCGCTGAGATGGAAGAGGTCATTCATAAAACGCGCGGTGAAATTTTGGCTGGGATTTCTTCAGAGGAGATTGAGCTTCTGATTAAACTTGTCGCTAAACTTGAACACAACATTATGGAATTGCACTCTCACGATTGAGGTGCAGGGGCATACGTGTGGCCATGTGACCACACGTAAAGCCTGGTTTAGCGTGGAGAGACAGTAACCTGGCTGCCGTTGCTGGCCAGCACGACACGCTGACCTGCCGAGAAACGCGTATTTCCTTGTTTCTGCACAACCATAATGGTGTTGCCATCGTCTTTACGAATTTCCAGTTCCACACCTTGGGTTTTATTCATTGCGCTCTGGACGCCCTGGCCCGCTACGCCACCAGCCACCGCGCCTGCCGCGGTCGCCAGTGAACGACCCGTACCGCCGCCGATAGTGTTGCCGAGGAATCCGCCCAACACCGCGCCGCCGATAGCGCCAATCACGTTAGAATCATCACCGCCCTGAATTTGAACCGGACGAACGTTAACGATAGTACCGTACGTTACATTCTGAACTTGTTTAGCCTCGGATGCGGTATAAACATCACCCGAAAGGCTATCATTGTTAACACACCCAGCTAAGGATAACCCCATCAGTGAAACGGCCAGTACACGTTTAATCATTTACCCATCTCCTGTTCTTCACGAAACGCTATTTCAGCATCCCTATAGCTAAATTATATGGCATTTATGCAGTTAAGGTCATATCTTCTGCCGAAAGAATGTAAAAATCATAATCAGAAGTTAATTAACTAATCTTAAACGAAGTGGGAAGCAAGAAAAGATAGGTTATTGATATCCGTGGACGGCACGGCAAAAACGTGACGCGGGCGTCGCATTGCAAAATACGTTATGCCGAGTGTTAAGGCTTAACCCAGCTTAATAAGGAAGAGGTATGAAATCGGGTCGTTTTATTGGCGTTATGTCCGGGACCAGCCTTGATGGCGTGGATGTTGTACTGGCGGCAATTGATGAAACAATGGTAGCGCAACAGGCAAGTCTCACCTGGCCCATTCCCGTTCATCTGAAAAAAGGCATTCTCGATATTTGCCAGGGACAGCCGCTTACGCTCTCGCAACTCGGCCAGCTGGATACCCAGTTAGGCCGGCTTTTTGCACAGGCGGTTAATGCGCTGTTAGCGCAACAACGTTTGCAGCCGCGGGATATCGTCGCCATTGGTTGTCATGGGCAAACGGTCTGGCATGAGCCGACCGGCGAGGCCCCGCATACGCTGCAAATTGGCGATAATAATCACATCGTCGCCCATACGGGGATTACAGTGGTCGGCGATTTTCGGCGGCGGGATATTGCGCTGGGCGGACAAGGCGCGCCGCTGGTGCCCGCTTTCCATCACGCGCTGTTGGGACATCCGACGGAAAAACGTATGGTCCTGAATATCGGCGGCATCGCCAATTTATCTCTGCTTTTCCCCGGACAGGCGGTGCGCGGGTACGACACGGGGCCGGGTAATATGTTGATGGATGCGTGGATTTGGCGACAATGCGCGCAGCCCTACGACAAAGATGCGGCATGGGCGAAAGAAGGTCAGGTTATTCTTCCCTTGCTGCAAAAGATGTTGCGCGATCCGTACTTTGCTGCGTCGGCGCCCAAAAGTACAGGACGCGAATATTTCAACTATGGCTGGTTAGAACGTCATCTTACGGCTTTCCCTGGTGCAGACGCGCGCGATGTACAGGCCACGCTGGCTGAGCTGACGGCGGTCTCCATCGCCCAACAGGTGCTGCTCAATGGCGGCTGCGAGCGGCTGATGGTCTGTGGCGGCGGAGGCCGGAATCCGTTAGTGATGGCCCGTCTGGCGGCGCTGTTGCCCGGTATCGAGGTTTCGACCACCGATAAGGCGGGGATCAGCGGCGATGATATGGAAGCGCTGGCCTTTGCATGGCTTGCCTGGCGAACGCTCGCGGGCCTGCCGGGAAATTTACCTTCCGTGACGGGGGCTACAGAAGCCAGTGTTTTAGGCGCTATTTACCCGGCTAACCCAATAACTCAGAGTTAACTGAATTTTTCCCGGACCCTATATCGGTAAACTAGCAAGGTCAGGAAGGGGCGTTTGCCCTTCCAGAAGCAGGAGAGCTTTCGGGATATGCCTATGAAAAAGATCGCAATAATGTGTTTACCTGTGCTGCTGACCGGCTGTAGCGTTTATCAACAATTTGTTGAACGTATGCAAACGGATACGCTGGAATACCAGTGTGATGAGAAGCCGCTTACCGTTAAAGTCAATAACCCGCGTGAAGAGGTCAGTTTTGTTTATGACAATAAGCTGCTGACCCTGAAGCAAGGAATCTCGGCCTCGGGCGCGCGTTATACCGACGGGATTTATGTTTTCTGGTCGCAAGGCGAGAGCGCCACGGTCTATAAACGAGACAGAATTGTGCTTAATAACTGTCAGTTACAAAATCCGAAGCGTTGAGATTTTCAGTATGGGGGCGCACAATAGCGCCACCCACTGATTATTTCTGATCAACGCCATGTCTGATAACGACCAATTGCAGCAGATCGCGCATCTGCGCCGTGAATACACGAAAGGCGGCTTGCGTCGCCGCGATTTACCCGCTGAACCGTTAACCTTATTTGAGCGCTGGCTTGGGCAAGCGTGCGACGCCAGACTGGCCGATCCGACGGCAATGGTCGTGGCGACCGTAGATGACAAGGGGCAACCGTACCAGCGTATTGTATTGCTCAAGCATTATGATGAAAAAGGCCTGGTCTTTTATACCAACCTGGGAAGCCGCAAGGCGCATCAGATTGAGCACAATCCGCGTATCAGTCTGTTATTTCCCTGGCATATGCTTGAACGCCAGGTGATGGTGACAGGCAAAGCCGAGCGTCTCTCCACACTTGAGGTGGTGAGGTATTTCCACAGCCGTCCGCGCGACAGCCAGATCGGCGCATGGGTCTCTAAACAATCCAGCCGCATTTCCGCGCGCGGTATCCTCGAAAGCAAATTCCTGGAGCTTAAGCAGAAATTTCAACAGGGCGAAGTGCCGTTACCCAGCTTCTGGGGTGGTTTTCGCGTGAGTATCGAACAGATGGAGTTCTGGCAGGGCGGCGAACATCGTCTGCACGATCGCTTTTTATACCAACGCGACGACGGCGCATGGAAAATCGACCGTCTTGCGCCCTAAAGATGCAAAAATCTTGTTTTAAGCACTGGTGCGGATGAATCCGCCGTTTTATGCTATGTCTCTTTCGCGTCTGGCGAAAAGTCGTGTACCGGCAAAGGTGCAGTCGTTTTATACATGGAGATTTTGATGGCAAGCAGTAACTTGATTAAACAATTGCAAGAGCGGGGGCTGGTAGCCCAGGTGACGGACGAAGACGCGTTGGCAGAGCGACTGGCGCAAGGCCCGATCGCGCTCTATTGCGGCTTCGATCCTACCGCTGACAGCTTGCATTTGGGGCATCTGGTTCCATTGTTATGCCTGAAACGCTTCCAGCAGGCAGGGCACAAACCTGTTGCGCTGGTAGGCGGCGCGACCGGTCTGATTGGCGACCCGAGCTTCAAAGCCGCCGAGCGTAAACTGAACACTGAAGAGACCGTTCAGGAGTGGGTGGCGAAAATTCGTAAACAGGTTGCCCCATTCCTGGACTTTGATTGCGGCGAAAACTCCGCCATCGCGGCCAATAACTATGACTGGTTCGGCAGCATGAATGTGCTGACTTTCCTGCGCGATATCGGTAAACATTTTTCCGTTAATCAGATGATCAACAAAGAAGCGGTGAAGCAGCGTCTGAACCGTGACGATCAGGGTATCTCTTTCACGGAGTTCTCTTATAACCTGCTACAGGGGTACGACTTCGCTTGTCTGAATAAACTGCACGGCGTTGCCTTACAGATTGGCGGTTCTGACCAGTGGGGGAACATCACTTCCGGTATCGACCTGACCCGTCGCCTGCACCAGAATCAGGTATTTGGTTTGACCGTTCCGCTGATCACCAAAGCTGACGGCACGAAATTCGGTAAAACCGAAGGCGGCGCTGTCTGGCTGGATCCGAAGAAAACCAGTCCGTACAAATTCTACCAGTTCTGGATTAACACCGCAGATGCCGATGTTTATCGCTTCCTGAAATTCTTCACTTTTATGGACATTGAAGAGATCAATGCCCTGGAAGAAGAAGATAAAAACAGCGGTAAAGCGCCGCGCGCGCAGTATGTGCTGGCCGAGCAGGTGACGCGCCTGGTTCATGGTGAAGAGGGGCTGGTCGCGGCGAAACGGATCACTGAATGCCTGTTCAGCGGTTCACTGAGCGCGCTGAGCGAAGCTGACTTTGAGCAGTTGGCGCAGGACGGCGTACCGATGGTTGAAATGGAAAAAGGCGCCGACCTGATGCAGGCGTTGGTAGACGCCGAACTCCAGCCGTCGCGTGGTCAGGCGCGTAAGACTATCGCCTCCAACGCTGTCACTATCAATGGTGAGAAACAATCCGATCCTGAATACATCTTTAACGATGAGGACCGTCTGTTTGGCCGCTATACCTTATTACGTCGCGGCAAAAAGAACTATTGTCTGATTTGCTGGAAATAAGGCATTAAGTAACAGGGAGTGAGAAATCACTCCCTTATTTTTGATGTTCAGGTAAAAAAATGAAGAATATCCTCGCTATCCAGTCCCATGTTGTTTTCGGACATGCGGGCAACAGCGCCGCCGAATTTCCCATGCGCCGTCTTGGCGCGAATGTTTGGCCGCTGAATACCGTTCAGTTTTCTAACCACACGCAATATGGTAAATGGACCGGCTGTGTCATGCCGCCCAGCCATCTGACTGAGATTGTCCAGGGGATTGCGGACATTGGCCAGTTAGCGCACTGCGACGCCGTACTTAGCGGTTACCTGGGATCTGCCGAGCAGGGAGAACACATTCTCGGTATTGTGCGCCAGGTTAAAGCGGCAAATCCGCAGGCAAAATATTTCTGCGATCCCGTGATGGGGCATCCGGAAAAGGGCTGTATCGTGGCGCCTGGCGTCGCAGAGTTCCATGTGCGTTATGCGCTACCCGCCAGCGATATGATCGCGCCTAACCTGATTGAACTGGAAATTCTCAGCAAACATAGCGTGAATAATGTGAATGACGCCGTGCAGGCGGCGCGAGAACTGATTGCTCAGGGGCCAGAAATTGTACTGGTAAAACATCTCGCCCGCGCCGGTTACAGTTCAGAACGCTTTGAAATGCTGCTGGTGACAGCGCAGGAAGCCTGGCATATTAGCCGTCCGCTGGTGGATTTCGGTTCACGTCAGCCGGTTGGCGTTGGCGATGTCACCAGTGGTTTATTGCTGGTCAAACTTTTGCAGGGCGCGACGTTGCAGCAGGCGCTGGAGCACGTTACGGCGGCAGTCTATGAGATTATGATCGCCACCAAAACGATGCAGGAGTACGAACTGCAGGTCGTGGCGGCCCAGGACAGGATCGCTAACCCTGAACATTACTTCAGCGCAACGCGGCTGTAAGTATTGCTGCTAAAAAGAGGCCGGATGGCGGTACAGCGAGCTATCCGGCAACATGACATTAATTCAGTCCTTCCGCTTTAAGCGCTGCCGCAACGGTCGGTCTTTTTGCGACACGCTGCATATAACTTTCAATATGCGTTAACCCGTCCATATTCAGTTTTACGCCATAGGCCCAACGCAATACGGTAAACAGATAAGCGTCTGCGATGGTAAAACGCTGGCCGCAAATCCACTGGTCGTCTGAAAGCGACTCATCCACATACTGCAATTTCTTTTCCAGACCGGCGCGAACGGCGGGTTTAAGAGTTTCCGGCGTGTCAGGGCGGAACAGCGGGGTAAAGCCTTTATGCAGTTCCGTTGCAATATAGTTGAGCCATTCCAGCGTATGATAGCGAGCAAGACTACTTACCGGCGCCAGAAGCTGGCGGTCGGGAACGCTGTCGGCGAGATACTGCATAATGGCGACGCCTTCAGTCAACAGTGTGCCGTCATCCAGCAGCAGAGCCGGAACCTGTCCTTTAGGGTTGACTGCCAGGTAATCATCACCATTTTCCAGGCGTTTTTTTGCGAGATCGACGCCATCAAGCGTAAAGTCTTTGCCAATTTCGCGCAGGGTAATGTGGGAAGCAAGAGAGCAGGCACCCGGTTTGTAGAACAGTTTCATCGGTAACTCCTTTTTGCTGAGGTTTAAAGTATGGTAGTGCGGGGACGAGCAAAAAAAAAGCCGCTAACGCACAGTTAGCGGCCTGAATGTTGTTTCCCGGAAAATTAAACTGTAGCGGCTTTAGAGCCTTTTTCAGCGTTATCATCGTCCTGGGTCATACGGTTCAGCTTAGGCGCTGTCAGCAGCATCAGGATGGCGATAACGGCGGTTGCTATGCCAATCTGCATAAATACGCGACCATAGACTTCCAGGGACATCAGTGGGTCAGTCACGTCGCTCGGCACAGCCATCAGGTTGGCGACATAACCGCCGATGATGTTAGCGCCTGCCGTTGTCAGGAACCAGCTACCCATGATGAAGCCCATCAGACGCTGCGGAACCAACTGTGCGACCATTGCCAGTCCCAGACCGGAGATCATCAGCTCACCGATACTTTGCAGGCCGTAGCTTGCGATCAGCCAGTTTACGGATACGATGCCGGCATCGTTCGCAAATTTGGCGCCCAGCGGCAGAATCAGGAACGCGCCGGAACACAGCACCATACCAATGGCGAATTTCATCGGCATCGGCAGCGTATCGCCCATCCTGTTATAGATAGCGGCCAGAATCGGGCTGCCGATAATGATCCAGAATGGGTTCAGCGCCTGATACTGTTCCGGTTCGAACGCGATACCGAGAATAGAGTGCTCGACGTTACGAATGGCAAAGAAGTTCAGTGACGTCGGCATCTGGCTGTACAGTACGAAGAAGATAATCGCCTGCAGCATCAAAATAAAGGCGACGATCATTTTACGGCGAGCCGCGCCGTGCATGGAAAACGCTTCTTTACCGAAGATAATGACGATGCCAAGAGCGATTACGCCCAGCACCATACGCGCGATGTCCTGGTTGTGCAGCAGCCAGGTGGCGACCGCAATCAGAACGACAATACCCACGATTGTCAGCAGCAGATTACGGAAGTTGATCGGTTCAAAGTCGGGTTTGGAGCCGTAGCTTTTCACCCAGCGCTGGCAGAAAGCAAAGTTAACGACGGTTATCAGCATACCGACGACGCTAAGCGCAAACGCGGTGCTCCAGCCATAACGCGCCGCCAGCCACGGCGTCGCCAGCATAGAGAAGAAGGAGCCGATGTTGACGGACATATAATACATCGTAAATGCGCCGTCGAGACGCGGATCGTCCTTCGCGTAACAGGTAGACAGCAGGGAAGACGGGTTAGCTTTAAACAGACCGTTACCCACAGCGATAGCCGCCATGCCCATATAGACGATGCCAGCGTCATGACCAGACCATGCGACCAGCGCATAACCGATAGCCAGCACCACGGCACCCAGCATAATAACGCGTTTGGTGCCCAGAATTTTATCACCTAACCAACCGCCAATGGCGACCAGGCCGTACACCAGCGCACTGAAGGAAGAGAAAAGGGTGATGGAATCCGCTTCTGACATACCCAGTTGTTTTACCAGGTAGACGGCCATAATGCCTTGCAGGCCGTAATAACCAAAACGCTCCCATAACTCTATCGAGAAGATGAGATAGAACGCCTTCGGTTGTTTGAAAGCGTTCAAACTGACGCTTTCAGTTGGTTTTTTGTTTGCAGTAGACACTTTTACCTCTTTTTTACGCCCCGTATTAACAGGGATTGTCTGGCGCGTGATGAGTCAGACTCATCCGTCCGATTGTTATATTGGAGGGGAAACGGCAGGTAATGTTCACTATCTTTCCTCTCCAGACAAGAGCTTTGTAATAATCTGTTACATATAACTCTTCTGGTTGAATCGTCCGATGTCAGAAATGTTATCCAGCGTTAAATTTCTTCATTTGAAGAATGGCAGATTTTTACACTGCAAAAAGGCCATTGGTTTGGGTGAAAGGCGATATCTTCTGCTATTTAAGGTTAAAAGCAGTGATATAGGCCATTATCTGAAAAAATGGCAGAGTAATGTTTTGTAGTGAAAACGGGGCGTCAGTCTATCCGGTTGTAAATGTAACCTTAGGTGTCATTAAATTTTACATGAAGTTATCAAAGTGATCCTGATCACGGATAGATAGAATTTTTTGCGATTAAAAAAATGATTAACCTGACGTGGAGGGAAAACGAAAGCACATTACATCAGAAAAAGGACAGAGACTGGAATGATTGATGGCTAAAATAGATCCAGGCCGCAGGTGGGAGCGCGCTGGCGTGACGGACGCGCTCCGGGCATATCAAATATCGACTTTTTCTTTGTATTCGCAAAGGTCTTCAATGAGGCAGGACCCGCAGCGGGGTTTTCGGGCGATACAGGTATAGCGGCCATGCAAAATTAACCAGTGATGGCAGTCCACTTTGAACTCATTCGGCACCACTTTCAGTAATTTCTCTTCTACCTGCTCGACATTTTTACCCGGTGCGAACTGTGTTCGGTTGCATACACGAAATATATGCGTATCAACGGCGATGGTCGGCCAGCCGAAGGCGGTATTTAGCACCACGTTAGCGGTTTTACGCCCCACGCCGGGAAGCGCTTCCAGCGCCGCCCGATCCTCCGGCACTTCGCCATTATGCTTGTCCAGTAAAATACGGCAGGTCTTAATCACGTTTTCCGCTTTACTGTTAAATAAACCGATGGTTTTGATATAGGATTTCACGCCTTCTACGCCCAGTTCCAGCATCGCGGCTGGCGTATTGGCGACCGGGTAAAGCTTGGCGGTAGCCTTGTTCACGCTGACGTCGGTTGCCTGCGCGGAAAGCAACACGGCAATCAGCAACTCAAACGGCGACGTGAAATTGAGTTCCGTTGTGGGGTGCGGATTGTTGTCGCGCAGGCGCGTCAGAATTTCCAGCCTTTTTGCTTTGTTCATCAGACTTTCCCTGTTTCACCTGCCGGAACAGCGGAAGGCGCGGTTTCGGCGCGGCGTTTCTTCATTTTTTCATCAATAAGATATTTTACCGCCAGCATGAGCCCCAGACCGATAAACGCGCCTGGCGGCAGCATCGCCAGCAGGAAAGGCGAGTCGGTGTGAAATATCTCGACCCGTAATACTTTTGCCCAGCCTCCCAGCAGGCTATCCGCGCCATCGAAAAGCGTACCATTCCCGAGGATCTCGCGCAGTGAGCCCAGTACGAACATCGCGCCTGTCGCGCCCATGCCGATGGAAAAACCGTCCAACGCGGAAAGCCACGGTCCTTTTTTCGCGGCAAACGCTTCGGCGCGACCAACAACAATGCAGTTCGTTACAATCAGCGGAATAAAAATCCCTAAAGACTGATACAAACCGAACGCATACGCATTGATCAGCATCTGTACTGCGCTTACCACCGAGGCAATGATCATAACGTAAATCGGGATACGGATTTCTGCCGGCGTCCAGCGACGTAGTGCGGACACCGTAAGGTTGGTCAGCGTTAATACCAGCGTTGTGGCCAGACCCAGCCCCAGAGCGTTGGTTGCCGTAGACGTCACCGCCAGTAAAGGGCACAGGCCAAGTAGCTGCACCAGAGCAGAGTTATTTTTCCATAACCCCTGAACAACAATGTCTTTTATTTCGCTCATGGCTATTCTCCACAGGCGGTTAAATGGGGGAGCTGAGAGGGCAGTGATTCGGCGTACAGCCCGGCGCGTTTAACCGCATTCACTATGGCGCGCGGCGTTATTGTCGCTCCGGTAAATTGATCAAAATCACCGCCATCTTTTTTCACCGCCCAGTGCGTATCATTTTCACCGCTGATGGTTTTACCGCTAAAGTGGGTAATCCAGTCAGACAAACGGCGCTCAATTTTATCCCCTAACCCTGGCGTCTCATGATGTTCCGTCACACGCGTCCCCAGGACGGTACCGTTGAAATCTGCGCCAACAATAAGCTGGATAGCGCCGGAATAGCCATCTGGGGCGGTGGCCTCAATGATGGCCGCTACGGGTTTATCATCCTTGCGAGCGATAAAAACACGGTGTGTGCCTTTGCCGAGGGCGGGCGCATCGACCAGATAACAGCTCTCTTGCAGATTATTATTGTAACGATCTGGCGGCAATACCTGATCGAACAGGGCATGCTGTTGTTGCAGCGCTTGTTCGTGGATGGTTGATTTTGTCATCTGATTAATCACCGCGGTCAATCCCGTAGAGCCTGCGGCAAAAAGCGCCAGCGTAATACCGTGTTTACGAATCGTTTTCAGCATGGTTTATCCTTTGCGATGTCCATAGACGCGGGGGCGCGTGTAGTAGTCGATCAGAGGAACCGTGATATTTGCCAACAGGACAGCAAAAGCAACGCCGTCCGGATAGCCACCGAAGCTACGAATCAGCCACACTAATACCCCAGCCAGCGCGCCGAAAATTAAACGTCCACGGTTGGTCGTGGAGGCGGTAACCGGATCCGTTAAGATAAAAAATGCGCCCAGCATGGTGGCGCCTGACAGCAGATGAAGCTGCGGCGAGGCCAGCGTAGCGGGCGAGAAAAGCCAACCTAACGCGGCGCATAGCGCCAGCGTCAGCAGAAAACTGACCGGGATATGCCAGCGGATGGCTTTTTGCCACAGCAGGAATACGCCGCCGACAAGCCAGGCGAGGTTAACCCACTGCCAGCCCACGCCAGCCAGCGCGCCGCTGTATATCGGGTACTGCATGATTTGCTCAACGGAGTGCCCGGCGCGCAAGGACGTTTTAAACGTATCCAGCGGCGTCGCCTGGCTGATACCGTCAATACCGATACGTAGCAGCGTCATATCGCCGCCGCTGGCGGTATGCCCGGTAAAAATCATCCGCAACGTGTCCAGCATATCGGGCGTTGTTGCGGCTATTTCATAAGGCGGCAACCAGCTTGTCATTTGCACCGGAAAGGAGATTAATAGCACCACGTAGCCGATCATGGCCGGATTAAAGGGGTTTTGTCCCAGCCCGCCATATAACTGTTTAGCGATAATAATGGCGAATCCGGTTCCCAGCACGACCATCCACCAGGGCACAAGCGGAGGGATGCTGACCGCCAGCAAAAGCCCCGTCAATAACGCGGAATAATCCTGCAGGTGACTGGCGACCGATTGTTTGCGCAGCCTGAGGACAATGGCTTCTGCGACGAGCGCCGTGATAGCAGCCAGAACGATCTGGAAAAGCGTTCCCCAACCAAAAAACCACGTCTGCGCGGCAATCCCCGGCAGAGCGGCGACTAATACCAGCAACATGATTCGCGATGTCTGGCGCTGGTTATGGGTATAAGGCGAGCTTGCGATTCTGAATACCATTTAATCCTCGTTAACAACCTGCTGCTGTGCTGCTTTTTTTGCCTGAACGCGGGCGATCGCCGCAGCAACCGCGGCTTTGCGCGGGTCGACCGGTTCGGCTGGTTCGCTTCCGGCCTGCTGCTCCTGCTTACGGGCTTTGGCGCGGGCGATAGCCGCTTCCACCGCGGCTTTGCGCGGATCGACCGGTTCGGCAGGTTCGCTTCCGGCCTGCTGCTCCTGCTTGCGGGCTTTGGCGCGGGCGATAGCCGCCTCCACCGCGGCTTTACGCGGATCGACCGGTTCGGCAGGTTCGCTTCTGGCCTGCTGCTCCTGCTTGCGGGCTTTGGCGCGAGCGATGGCCGCCTCCACTGCGGCTTTACGCGGGTCGTCGCCGGGTATCGCGCTGTCAGCCATCGGATGAGCGGCTTGTTTAGCGCGCGCTTGCGCTTTACGCGCTTCACGGGCCGCGATAACGGCGCTATTGTCTGGCAGACTACCCGCCTGAATAACCACCGGTTGCGTGGCCTGCGCCTGTTTCTCTTTTACCCGCGCCAGTGCAGCGGCAATGGCATCCTGATCTTTTGCCGCTGGTTGTATCGCTGCGCTCTTATGACGTGCAAGGCGGGCGGCTTTTTCGCGCTCCAGTCTTGCCTGACGAGCCTCAAAACGCGCTTTGGCTTCGGCGGCGCGTTTTTCTTCAAGCCTGAGCGCATTAATCTCCGCTTTTTCCTGACGGAAATATTGGACGAGCGGAATATTACTCGGGCAGACCCAGGCGCAGGCGCCGCATTCTATACAATCAGCAATATGGTGAGCGGTAGCCTTGTCATGCTGCTGCCCTTTGCTGAACCAATAAAGCTGCTGCGGTAAAAGGTCGGCAGGGCAGGCGTCAGCGCATGCGCTGCAACGAATACAGCTTTTCTCTTCCTGAGGCGCGCCCATTTCAGTCACGGATGGCGCCAGCAGGCAGTTGGTGATTTTTACGACCGGTACGTCAAGCCAGGGAAGGGTGAATCCCATCAACGGGCCGCCCATGATGACCATCTGGTCAGCAGAAGGGCAGAACCCGGCATCGTTAAGCAAATGACGAACGGGAGTGCCGAGCCGCGCCCAGACGTTACCCGGACGGCTTACCGCTTCACCCGTTAAGGTGACAACGCGTTCTGTGATCGGTTCGCCGTCAACCACGGCGCGTTTAACGGCATAAGCCGTACCGACGTTTTGCATCAGCACGCCAATATCAGAGGAGCGCCCGCCGTGGGGAACCTGTTTTCCCGTCAGTATTTGGGTGAGCTGTTTTGCGCCGCCGGAAGGGTATTTGGTTGGGATCACACGTAACGAAATGTCGTGAGCGTCAGCCAGTACGGCGCGCAGCATGGAAATAGCCTGCGGTTTGTTATCTTCAATGCCGATTAATACCTCACGCGGTTGCAGAATATGCGCCAGGATGCGAATACCTTCCACAATCTGCGCGGCGCAGTCCTGCATCAGACGATCGTCCGCCGTAATGTAAGGTTCGCACTCTGCGGCATTGATAATAAGCGTGGTGATTTTATCGCCGCCGCCCTGCAATTTAACGCCGGTGGGAAAGCCTGCGCCGCCAAGCCCGGCAACGCCATACTGATGAATGCGTTCAATGAGCGCTTCACGGCTGTGGGCGCGGTAATCAGACCAGCCCTCGCGTTCAATCCAGCGGTCCTCGCCGTCGGCATCAATGATGACGCTTAACTCCGCCAGCGCCGAAGGATGCGCCGTCGAGTGGGGGGCAATAGCGATAACCGTCCCGGAGGTGGGCGCGTGTACCGGCAGCATTCGCCCACGTCCACGGGTAAGCGCCTGGCCGCGTAGCACGCGATCGCCGACGCTAACGCACAGCTCGCCCTCAGCGCCAATGTGCTGTTTTAAGGGGATAACGAAGCACGGCGCTAAAGGCACCTGGCGCAGCGGCGTGCCGTTTGACTGGGTCTTCATTTCGGGCGGATGAATACCACCGTCGAAATCCCAGATTTTATCTTTTCTGAAAGCGGAAAATAGTTTAAGCATGTTGTTCCACGGGAATGATGCGAACGGGAATGGTGTTCAAATCCCATTTCCAACTGTCGGGCGTCTCATTCACCGGACGTAATTCGATGCAGTGCGTCGGACACGGATCGACGCACAGATTACAGCCAGTACAGAGATCGCTCATGACCGTGTGCATGGCGCGCGTTGCGCCAACGATGGCGTCAACCGGGCAGGCCTGAATGCATTTTGTGCAGCCAATGCAGTTATTTTCATCAATAACTGCCAGCATACGTACTGGCGCGACCTGCTGTTCTTCACCATCGCATGGTTGCGGCTCTACGTTTAGCAGCTCTGCCATTTTCAGCATGACGGCTTCGCCGCCGGGCGCGCAACGATTGATTTTCTCGCCCTGGAGGCCCACGGCTTCGGCGTAGGGGCGGCAGCCGGGATAGCCGCACTGACCACACTGACTCTGCGGCAAAATCGCATCGATTTTTTCAACAACCGGATCATCTTCAACCGCGAATCGGCGGGAGGCATAACCCAGAATGGCGCCGAACACCAGACCCAGAAGGGTCAGGGCGCCAACGGCAATCCAGATAGTATTCATTACAACTTCACCAAACCACTAAAGCCCATAAAGGCCAAAGACATTAATCCTGCGGTAATCAATGCTATCGCGTTACCACGAAAAGGGGCGGGCACATCCGCCACGGCAAGGCGTTCGCGGATGGCGGCAAACAGAACCATCACTAATGAAAAGCCGACGGCGGCGGAAAATCCGTACAGCGCCGACTGAAGAAAGTGATGACCGAGATTAATATTCAGTAACGCTACGCCCAGAACCGCACAGTTAGTGGTAATCAGTGGTAAGAAGATGCCTAACAAGCGGTATAACGCCGGGCTGGTTTTCCGCACAACCATTTCGGTAAATTGCACGACCACAGCAATGACGAGGATAAAGGCCAGCGTCCGCAGATAAATCAGATCCAGCGGAATAAGTATCCAGGTGTCGATAAGCCAGGCGCATATCGACGCCAGCGTCATGACAAAGGTCGTCGCGAGGCCCATCCCCATGGCGGTTTCCAGTTTTTTGGATACGCCCATAAAGGGACAAAGGCCCAGGAATTTGACCAGTACAAAGTTATTGACCAGTACAGTTCCGACAAAGAGCAGCAGGTAATCAGTCATGTTTCGGCCTGAAATAAAAAAGCCGCCTATTATCTGTCAAACTACCACAGGCGACAACAGGTTAACTGTAGGGTTATTACGGATTAACAAACGTTGTTTTGACGCGCGCTGAACGTTTGAGATAAGGCACAATGAGCGCCGTCGCCAACAGTGGGAAGAGTAACTGACGCACGGCAAAGGCATCTGAGACGGGCGAAAAGGCAAATGCTTTAACCGCCAGTAACACCGACACCAGCAGCCAGATAATGTAATGCTTCGGCACGCAGCGTCTGCGCTTGAAGAATGCGATCGTCAACCACAGGGTATAGTACCACATGGCGATAGCGGTAATAAATGAAATGCCCCATAGCAGTAAATTACCGGTTTCCTGTCCGCTAAGCGTCTTGAACGTTTGCGGTGTGGCAAGCGCCATAACGTAGAGTAATAACGCCAGCGAGGTGCTCAACAACGCGACTAACAGCCAGGCTAACGGGCCAAGAAGCCAGCCTCCAATTCGTTGTGGCGGTGTTGTAGTCATATCTTCTCCGGGGTTACGCGCATTAACGGTCATGCCGCTCATTTTGGGGCAAATATTATAAGGTTTTTGATGTTAAACGCTACTTTCTTTATTGCACATAGCGCCAGACGGATTGCGGAACCTGACCTACATCAAACAGGCGTCCTCCGGAAACCAGTTCGGCACGGCGGTGATCTGCAGCGCGATACATATTAACAATGTCCATGTCATCAGTAAGGGTATAGTTAAGGTGGTCGAACAGTTTTTCCAGACTTTCGAGCGAACTAATTTTGCGGAATTTTAATAGATAATCCTGAACAGTCATATAAAGTTGATCCATATTAAATATAATGCCAACGGAGTAGTCACTGATAAAAAATAAACAAAACCGCACCAGTGAGAGGTCAGGGGTGCAGGTAAAAAGGGAATATTCTTACCGGTAAAGAGTCAGGCGCCACATGGCGCCTGGGGCGAAAGGTTAACGCGCTTTCCTACAACAGGCAATAAACGTCAGACCAGATAGGACATATTTCGTTTTTTTTGCCGGTTTTTGACTTTTCTTTGCACCCCCCGGGGCGCCGCTTACCGTACCACGCGAAAATGCCTTTACATTATCTGACGCTTACTTCTTCTGGACGGAAGCCGTGGGCTCTGGTGGTTGGTAATTGTCAATATGGTTGGCAATACCTAAAAGAATGACTGAGATAACGAGAACTATCCACCCAGTTAATTCAATAAGACGATTCATTATTGACGACATTTGCTTTGATTTATCCATAAACACAGGGGGTAAATGTTACTTTCCTGGCGAGCGGTCGGCAAGAGGGAGGGAAACGATTTCAGCCTCTGTTCTGTAACAAGTTAATCATTTGATGCTACGTTGATGGTCAGGACGCTATTGCGGCTAATCGCACGATGGTGTGGAATAGCGATATCTAAAACCGGAGGCAGTGAGATGAATGACAAAATCCGCGTTGGGTTAATCGGTTATGGCTACGCCAGTAAAACCTTTCATGCGCCCTTAATTATGGGAACGCCAGGGCTAGAGCTTGCGACGGTATCCAGCAGCGATGAAACAAAAGTGAAAGCAGACTGGCCGGCGGTCTCCGTGGTCTCTGAGCCCCGACACTTATTTAACGATCCGCATATCGACCTGATCGTGATCCCGACGCCCAACGATACCCATTTCCCGCTGGCGAAAGCTGCGCTGGAAGCCGGTAAGCATGTGGTGGTTGATAAACCCTTTACCGTGACACTGTCACAGGCGCGAGAATTGGATGCGCTTGCGCGGAGTACTGGCCGGGTACTTTCCGTCTTCCACAACCGACGCTGGGACAGCGATTTTTTGACGCTGAAGGCCTTGCTGGCGGATGGCGTGCTCGGCGAGGTGTCCTTGTTTGAATCCCACTTTGATCGCTTCCGTCCCCAGGTGCGCGACCGCTGGCGCGAGCAAGGCGGGCCGGGAAGTGGTATCTGGTACGATCTGGCGCCGCACTTGTTGGATCAGGCCATTCAACTTTTTGGCCTGCCGGTCAGCATGACGGTGGATTTAGCGCAGCTGCGTCCGGGCGCGCAATCTACAGATTATTTCCACGCGATTTTATCCTACCCCCAGCGCCGCGTGATTTTGCACGGTACGATGCTGGCCGCGGCGGAATCCGCGCGATACATCGTTCATGGTTCGCGCGGTAGCTATGTTAAATATGGCCTCGATCCCCAGGAAGAACGGTTAAAAAACGGCGAGCGTTTACCGCAGGAAGACTGGGGATACGACATGCGTGACGGCGTATTGACCCTGGTTGAGGGAGAGACGCGCAAAGAAGAGAACTGGCTTACGTTGCCGGGTAACTATCCGGCATATTATGCCGCCATCCGCGATGCGTTAAACGGTAACGGTGAAAATCCCGTGCCGGCAAGCCAGGCGATTCAAATTATGGAGTTGATTGAACTGGGCATGGAATCGGCAAAACATCGCGCGACGCTGTGTCTTGCCTGAGATGTCGCATTTCTCCGCCTGTGATAGCATTAAACCGCAGGCGGAGAGAGGGCGTTAGCATCAATAAAGCAATTTTACGCCGCGGCCACTTTTTCGCGCAGCGCACGTTTTTCGCCATCGCTCAGAAAGGCGATTTCCAGACCGTTAATCTGCGCCTGGCGAATCTGTTCGCGGCTCAATCCTGCCGCTGGCGCGGCGACGTGATATTCATGGATAATATCTACGCCCTGAACAGCCGGATCGTCCGTATTAAGACTGGCGAGAACGCCATGCTCAAGGAAGGTTTTGAGCGGATGGTCTGCCAGCGATGCGACGGTACTGGTCTGAATATTCGAGGTCAGACAGGATTCAATACCGATACGCTGCTGTGCAAGAAAATCCATTAACGCGCGATCTTCGACAGCTTTTACGCCATGTCCGATACGTTCGGCCCCCAGTTCGCGAATCGCCTGCCAGATACTTTCCGGCCCTGCGGCTTCGCCAGCGTGAACGGTAATATGCCAGCCCGCATCGCGCGCCCGATTAAAGTGCGACAAAAACAGACTGCCGGGAAAGCCCAGCTCATCACCGGCTAAATCCAGCGCGGTGATTTTCTCTCTGTGCGCCAGCAGCGCATCAAGCTCCTGTAAACATGCCGCCTCGCCGAAGGTACGGCTCATAATGCCAATGAGTCGCGCCTCGACGCCAAACGTGTTACAGCCGTCGCGTACGCCGTCGATAACGGCTTCAACCACGCCTGCGATCGGTAACTGATGCGCCATCGCCATATAGCCGGGCGAAAAGCGAAGCTCGACGTAATGCAGGCCGTTACGTGCGGCATCTTCAATATTTTCAAAGGCCACACGGCGGCAGGCGTCAAGCGATGCCAGGACTTTTACCCCCCAATCGAGCTTCGTGAGAAAGCTCACTAAATCGGGTTCGGTTGAGGTGACCTGGACATGCGGAATCAACGTTTCCAGCGTTTGGGCGGGAAGGGCGATGTTGAACTGCCGACCAAGATCCAGAATTGTTTGGGCGCGAATGTTGCCATCAAGGTGGCGGTGGATGTCAGTCAAAGGAAGCGTAATATCAATCATGGGCGCACTCAATTTTTAATAAAAGTGCGCACCATTATACTACAGATTGATAATCCTCTGGAAATTTTGCAAAAACGGAGTCATTACGTTGCAACTTCGCGAGAGCGCGGGAGAAATTTTGTATCATTCTCTTTAACGCGCCCCCAGTCAGCTCACGGGGGTTGTCTCTGTTATCGCATCTTAGGATAAAGGGTCAGCCCACCGCTTGTAGACAGTATCAGCGAACGGTGCGGATAGCGTTAATCAATCCGTTGACGCCTTTTTCAAGTTTCAGGCGAGGGCATCCGGCATTCAGACGCACAAATCCCCGGCCTTCGGCGCCATAGGTATCGCCGGGCATAATGGCGACTTTCTCCTGATGAATGAGCGTGTGCTGTAATTTTTGATCGTCAATGCCGAGTGAACGGAGATCAATCCAGGCCAGATAGGTCGATGGCGGCGCTTGCCAGTTCAACGTCGGAAAGGCGCCATTCAGCGCCTGCTCAATATAGCGCATATTAGCCGCCAGCGAGGCGCGTAACGCATCCAGCCACGGCGCGCCGTGCTGATACGCGGCAATATGCGCCGTGAGCGAGAGCACCGCTGGCGAAGAGAGGCCGTCGCGCCCTTTTAAGGCGGCCAGGTAGCGTTCACGGCTTTCACTATTTTCAATGATTCCATAAGCGCCGGTTAATGCCGGAATATTGAAGCTTTTCGAGCCGGAGGAGAGCAGCGCCCAGTCTCCGCGCGCGACATTGCTCCAGGGAATATGCGGCTGGTTTCCCCATACCATATCCATGTGAATTTCATCGGAAATCACCCGTACGCCATGGCGCTCGCACAGCGTTGACATCGTTTCCAGCTCGTCACGCGTCCACACTTTACCGGTGGGATTTTGCGGACTGCACAGCAGCAGGATTTTGCTTTCCGGACGCGCCAGCGCCGCCTCCAGTTTGGCCATATCGCAATACCAGGCGTTGCCTTCTTTCTCCAGTGGGACGGGAGTGACGATGCGATGGTTGCCTTCAATCGCCTTATAAAAAGCATCGTAAGCGGGGGTATGAACTACCACGCCATCGCCTTCGTTGGACCACTGGCGGATAAGCTCGGACGCCATATAGATAACGGAGGGGCCGTATACGAGGGAGTGGGCATCTATCGTGGTCTGATGGCGTGTCGCAAACCAGTGGGTAATCGCCCCTAAAAACGCCTCATTTTTCCAACGGCTATAGCCCAGCACACCGTGGGAAAGGCGCTGGTTTAGCGCCTCCAGGATACACGGCGCGGTGGCAAAATCCATATCCGAGATCGTAAAGGGGAGCAGATCGGCCTCGCCAAAACGATCGGCGACATAATCCCACTGCGTACACCATGTCCCGCGACGGTCAACTTCCTGTGAAAAATCGAACATATCTCTTCCTTATGCCTGAACGGTATTCATCAGACCAACCATTTCATCTTTTACCGACTGAACCTGCGGGCCGATAACCACCTGCAAATTATGCTGATTGAGCTGTACGACGCCTATCGCACGATTGTCCTTCAATGCCTGGACATCGACAAGCGACATATCTTTCACGGACAGACGTAGACGGGTGATGCAGTTGTCCAGACTCACGATGTTTTCCGTGCCGCCTAATGCCGCCAGGATAGCAGGCACGTTGTAGCCGGATTTTCCTGGCGCGCCAGCGATCGCTTTTTCAATGCTGGTGGCGATCTCCGCTTCGCGCCCCGGTGTTTTGAGGTTAAAGCGTGTAATGGCGAAGCGGAAAATGAGGTAGTAAACCGCAAACCAAATCGCCGCCACTACCGGCACCAGATACCATTTTGTTGACAGACCATGCAGGATGCCAAACACCACAAAGTCAATAATATTGCCATCCGTATTGCCGATAGTGACGCCGAGAATAGCCATGATGGTAAAGCCCAGTCCGGTCAGCAGAGCATGAATAACGTACAGCACTGGCGCCACGAACAGGAACAGGAATTCCAGCGGCTCCGTTGTACCGCCGACAACGCAGGCGATTAAACCGGAAATCAATAATCCTTTAATTTTAGGGCGGTTTTCTGGACGGGCACAGTGGTACATTGCCAGCGCGGCGCCCGGCAACCCACCGAGAAACGCCGGCATTTTGCCTTGCGATAAGAAGCGAGTGGCGCTTTCAGAGAAGCCGTGCGTCGTTGGGCAACTGAGTTGGGCCTGGAAAATAGTCAATGCGCCGCTCACGGTATGCCCGCATACCTCTTGCGTACCGCCCGCCTCGGTGAAGCGAATCAGCGCTACCAGAATATGGTGCAGACCAAAAGGCAACAGCAGACGCTCGCCGGTGCCGAAAATCATCGGTCCAAAGTCGCCGGCGCTATTGATGATATGACCCAGTCCACTAATTCCCATCGCAAAAACCGGCCAGACGAGCGGGATAACCAGGCCGACAAGCCCCATCACAACGGCGGAAACGATAGGTACAAAACGCGTACCGCCGAAAAAGGCCAGCGCATCCGGCAAACGAATGGTATGAAACCGTTCATGCAGCATCCAGACAATAATACCAGCGATAACGGCGCCGAGGATGCCGGTGTCGATAGAGGGGATGCCCAGAATATTTTGTACGTTATTGGCTTTCAGCACCGCCGCATCGGTGGTCGGCAGAATGCCTTTTGCCGTGAGCCAGAAGTTGACTGCGAGATTCATGACCGCATAACCGACAAACCCGGCAAATGCGGCGACGCCTTTGTTTTCCCGCGCCAGACCGAGCGGAATCGCGATACAAAACATCACCGGCAGGAAGCTAAAGGCAAAAGAACCTACTTTACTCATCCAGGTGAAGATAGCCTGTAGCAAGGGATTACCCAGCACGGGGAGCAGGGTGATAACGTCGTGGCTACTGAGCGAGCTGCCGATACCGAGCATAATGCCGCAGAACGAGAGTAAGGCGACGGGCAACATAAACGTTTTGCCCAGTTGCTGGAAAAATTCCCATAGCGTTATTTTTGGCGTGGTTTTCGTCGTCATCTAACGACTCCTTGTTAATAAAGGCCGGTGTCAGGTTATGATGGCGAAAAGATAAAACGTTTTATCAAATTTTAGTGCGGCATTAATCACATTACTGACCGATAATAACGCGTATAAAGATAACGGATAGGTAAAACGTTTTATCTGTCAGATTCTGGAGCGATTTGTTGATATGGCTATCGCCAAAAAAATCACTATCCACGATGTTGCGCTGGCGGCTGGTGTGTCGGTGAGCACCGTTTCCTTAGTGCTGAGCGGCAAGGGGCGAATATCGGCCGCGACCGGCGAGCGCGTGAACGCGGCAATTGAACAACTGGGTTTTGTGCGTAACCGCCAGGCGTCCGCGCTGCGTGGCGGGCAAAGCGGCGTTATCGGTTTGATCGTGCGTGATTTATCGGCACCCTTTTATGCCGAATTGACCGCCGGGTTAACGGAAGCGCTGGAAGCGCAAGGCCGTATGGTTTTTCTCCTGCACGGGGGGAAAGATGGCGAACAGCTAAATCAGCGTTTTACCATGCTGCTTAATCAGGGCGTGGATGGCATGGTGATCGCCGGTGCGGCGGGCAGTAGCGAAGCGCTGAGAGCGCAGGCCGACGCACAAGGAATTCCGGTCGTGTTTGCGTCACGCGCCAGCTATCTTGATGATGCGGATACCGTTCGGCCTGACAACATGCAGGCGGCGCAGCTCCTGACGGAGTACCTTATTCGTCAGGGCCATCAGCGCATCGCCTGGCTGGGAGGACAAAGCGCATCTTTAACCCGCGCGGAGCGCGTGGGCGGCTATTGCGCGACGTTGTTAAAATACGGTCTACCGTTTCACAGCGAGTGGGTCGTGGAATGCGCTTCCAGTCAGAAACAGGCAGCAGAAAGCATTACCGCGCTGTTGCGATACAATCCGACCATTAGCGCTGTCGTTTGTTACAACGAAACCATTGCGATGGGGGCGTGGTTTGGCCTACTGAGAGCCGGACGACAGAGTGGCGAGAGCGGTGTCGATCGTTATTTCGAGCAGCAGGTGTCGCTGGCGGCGTTTGCTGATGTGGCGGAGAACGCCCTCGACGACCTGCCGATTATCTGGGCCAGTACGCCGGCGCGAGAAATAGGCTATACCCTGGCCGAACGAATATTGCAGCGTATTGCTCACGAGGAGCACCATGTGCGGAGTCAAACGATAGCCGCTCGCCTGGTAACGCAAAAGTAGAGGCTGCGCGTCGTTCGGCGCAGACCGGGTGCAGCGTCGCGACACCCGGCAAGGCGATTATTGTTGAGGCAGCGCCGGAACGTCCGGAACGGAAAGCGCCGGCATCCCAAACAGGCCGACAAAGTCTTCCAACGGCATTTTTTGTCCGTTGAGCGTGATCTGGCCATTGGCGTACTGCAAACTGGAGGCGATAGTATTATCCTTCAGCGTTGTCAGTCGGAACATCTGACCCATTGCGGACAGCCCCTGCACCTGTTGTTTTGCCAGTTTTTCCGCATCATCCTGCTGATAGCCTTCCAGCTTTGCTATCTGCGTCATAAACTCGACCGCCATGTCCATCGGAATTGCCAGTTTCGCATCCAGCGATTTCACGGAGCGGTCGACTTCCTGCGCCAGCGTTTGCGGTTGTGCCGTTGTGGTTGCCGGATCTTTGAGGAACAGCGACAGATTCAGCGTGGTTTCCCCTTTGGCGTTTTTCCAGCTAAGCGGCGCCAGGGTCAGTACCGGATCGCCTTTTAACAGCACGGGGAGAGCGCTAAAGAACGCTTCAGTGACTTTTTGCTGATAAAGCTCAGGATTCTGCGCCACGTCCGGCTGATTCAACAGCGCCTGCGTTTGCGCATGATATTGCTGACTAAACTGGTGCCAGGCTTCGCCGTCGATTTGACCGACTTTCAGCGTTAATTTACCGCTGCCCAAATCCTGATTCTGCACTTTCAGGCTGTTAAGCGAGTAATCTAACTGGCTGTTAATGGTTTTTCCGTCGTTGACGAGATCGGACTTGCCGGCAATTTCCATCCCTTCCAGCACCGCCATCTCTTTACCCTCAATGGCGATGGACAGTTTATCCAGCGTTAACTTTTGGTCGCCTACACGCTCGCCAAAGCTTGCCAGCTTACTGGTACCGTCTGTTTTCAAATTATTAAAGGTGAGTTGGACCTTCTGATTATATTCGTTAACGGCATCGACCAGGCCGCTCTGCGCTTCGCCTGACAGCGAAACCACATTACCGTCTTTATCGGCGTTAAGCTGGAACTCGCCGCCGCTAAAGGCGACCTTTTCACCGGCATTCTCGTAGTTTAACGGCTTGAGAGAGATATCGGAGCGGGTATCGCCGCCATAACCAATGCGGGTATTGATAACAAAGGGCGTATCGCCTTTCGCGATATCAAAGAGGGGTTTTGCCGCATCGTTATTCACCAGGGTGGTTTTTACCGACGCCATAGAAGGGATCAGATTGAGCGTTTTAAGCTGGGCGAGCGGGAAGGGGCCATGTGAAACGGACTCGTCCAGCACAATGCTTTGCCCGGGCTTCAACCAGGTATTGTCTGCGCCGGCAACCGGTTTGACAACCAGTTGCAGATGGCTACTGAACACGCCACGCTGGTAGTTTTGATAACTTAATTCGACACCGGCCTCCGGCGCAGTACGCTTGAGCTGTTCATTGGCCTGAGTCACCATTTCTGAAAGATGGTTCTCCAGCTTTTTCCCCGTATACCAGGCGCCGCCTGTCCAGACGATGCCAAGTGCAATCACTACACCTGCAGCTACCAGTGTTTTTTTCATATCAATTGTCCATAAAAATGAAACCAGGCGGATTAAACCGCCTGGAGGAGTTTTACGTCTGTTATAAGCTTAGCAAGAGTTGTTAAAAAATTCAGTACGTTGCTACAGCTTGTTATAAACACGCGCTAAACGGCCCGTGCCGCTGGCGTTAACCGGAGACTCATCCGCGCCGATAAAGGCCGATTCACCCGGCTTCAGTACCAGACGCTGTTCATCTTTACGTAACACCGCCTCACCCTCAACGCAGAACAGAATCGCGGCGCTGTGTTGGCCGATACTCGTCTCCTGAAGCGCCAGGTCGTGCAGTGAAAAAGCAAAATCGTCAACCGGAATTGGGAAGTCCAGCTCCGCGCCGCTTTTCACCGGGGCAGTCAGCAACTCGCCGGCAGGTTTAGGCTCAAACTTCACGTTCGCGACCAGTTCAGGAATGTCGATATATTTTGGCGTAAGGCCAGCGCGCAGAACGTTATCGGAGTTTGCCATGACTTCCAGCGCAACGCCCTGCAGATAAGCATGAGGCGTTTCGGCAAACAGGAACATCGCCTCGCCGGGATTCAGTTTGACCACATTCAGCAATAAAGGAGAGAAAAGCCCGCTGTCGTCAGGATAATACTCTGAAATCACGCGGATCGTTTGCCACGGTTCGCCTTGCTGGCTGTTAAGCGCCGCTTTGAGCACGGCTAACGCGCGGGATTTTTCTTCGCCTTGCATATTCAACAGGCTGGCGAAAAGCTGGCTCAGACGTTCAGCATTCGGCGCCTGCAAAAAGTGGGCGATAGCGGAATGCGCGCCGGCGATAGGTTGCAGTAAAGAGACAATGTCAGAAAATTCGCGGAACGCGTTCATCGCCAGGAAAGGCGTCAGGGCAAAAACCAGCTCTGGTTTATGGTTAGGATCTTTATAGTTCCGCTCTGCGGCATCCATGGGGATACCCGCCGCATTTTCTTTCGCGAAACCGATTTCGGAATTGCGCTTATTCGGGTGCACCTGAATAGAGAGCGGCTGCGCGGCGCACAGTACTTTAAACAGAAACGGCAGTTCGCCGAAACGGTTGGCTACCGCTTCGCCCAGCATGGCGGTTTTATTCTTTTCGATGGCGTCACGCAGGGAGACGGTTTCGCCGTTGGCGGTGGTGATTCGCGAGCTGCTTTTGGGATGCGCGCCCATCCAGAGTTCAGCCATTGGCTGCTGCTGCGGATTGGCGATGCCATAAAGTTCCGTTAACGCAGTTTTACTTCCCCAGGCATAGTTTTGCACTGAGTTAATGAGTTTTTGCATTATCAAGCCCTGTTTCAATGTGGAGATCAATGGGAGGTATTAAACCAAGAAACCCGCATGAAGTAACCTCCGCGCGTAAAAAGTCGTACTTGTCTCAGTTTTTGTTAAAAAATTGTGTAGGATAGTGTTACTCGCTTTGAGTCGGGCAATGGAACACCTGCCCAGAGAATAACCATACCGAGCGGTAAGTGAGAGCACAATGTCAAACAAACCCTTCTTTTATCAAGACCCTTTTCCCCTCAAAAAGGACGATACCGAGTACTACTTGTTGACCAGCGAACATGTTTCCGTCGCCGAATTCGAAGGACAAGAGATCCTGAAAGTCGCGCCGGAAGCGCTAACGTTGTTGGCGCGTCAGGCCTTCCACGATGCGTCTTTTATGTTACGTCCCGCGCATCAGCAGCAGGTGGCGGATATTCTGCGCGATCCGCAGGCCAGTGAAAACGACAAATATGTCGCGCTGCAATTCCTGCGAAACTCCGATATCGCGGCCAAGGGCGTGTTGCCCACCTGCCAGGATACCGGTACGGCCATTATTGTTGGCAAAAAAGGCCAACGCGTCTGGACTGGCGGAGGTGATGAAGCGGCGCTGGCTCGCGGCGTATATAACACCTATATCGAAGATAACCTGCGCTATTCGCAAAACGCGGCGCTGGATATGTACAAAGAGGTCAATACCGGTACTAACCTGCCGGCGCAGATCGATCTCTACAGCGTCGATGGCGATGAATATAAATTCCTCTGTATCGCTAAAGGCGGCGGATCGGCGAATAAAACCTACCTCTATCAGGAGACAAAAGCGCTACTGACGCCGGGTAAGCTCAAAAATTATCTCGTCGATAAGATGCGTACGCTGGGCACCGCCGCCTGTCCGCCGTATCACATTGCGTTTGTCATTGGCGGCACCTCGGCGGAAGCGAACCTGAAGACCGTTAAGCTGGCCTCGGCAAAATACTATGATGCGCTACCAACCGAAGGCAATGAACACGGGCAGGCCTTCCGCGATATTGAGCTGGAAAAAGAATTGTTGCTTGAGGCGCAAAATCTTGGCTTAGGCGCGCAGTTCGGCGGCAAATATTTCGCTCACGATATTCGTGTCATCCGATTGCCGCGCCACGGGGCATCGTGTCCGGTAGGTATGGGCGTGTCCTGCTCCGCGGATCGAAACATTAAAGCGAAGATCAACCGGGAAGGGATCTGGATCGAGAAGCTGGAGCGCAATCCCGGTAAATATATTCCTGAGGCGCTGCGCCAGGCGGGAGAGGGCGAGGCGGTGCGCGTTGATCTTAACCGTCCCATGAGCGAGATACTGCAACAACTGTCGCAGTATCCGGTATCAACACGCCTGTCGCTGAACGGCACGATTATTGTGGGCCGCGACATCGCGCACGCTAAACTGAAAGAACGGATGGACAGAGGCGAAGGTTTGCCGCAGTACATCAAAGATCATCCTATCTATTATGCGGGGCCGGCAAAAACGCCGGAAGGGTACGCCTCCGGGTCGCTTGGGCCGACTACCGCAGGACGGATGGACTCTTATGTTGATCAGCTCCAGTCGCAGGGCGGCAGTATGATCATGCTGGCGAAAGGCAACCGCAGCCAGCAGGTGACCGATGCCTGTAAGAAACATGGCGGCTTCTACCTGGGCAGTATCGGCGGCCCGGCAGCCGTTCTGGCGCAGGGCAGTATCAAGCGCCTGGAGTGCGTGGAATATCCTGAACTGGGTATGGAGGCTATCTGGAAAATTGAAGTGGAGGATTTTCCGGCCTTTATTCTGGTGGATGATAAAGGTAACGATTTCTTCCAGCAGATTCAGTCATCGCAGTGCGCGCGCTGCGTTAAGTAATGTCGCCGCCCTGCGGGGCGGTAACATGATTCGCTATTTTGCCGGAGAACGGCGCAAGCGCCTTATCCGGTCTACACCGTTGTGTTGTTATCGTTAATACTCATAAGACCGCAAACATGTGAGCAATGTCGACACATGATCTCATCAACTTGAGTAAGGAGCAGGTAATGGTAACGGTACGCCGCGAGAAAGATTCAATGGGCGCGATTGACGTCCCGGCAGATAAACTGTGGGGGGCGCAGACTCAACGTTCGCTGGAGCATTTTCGGATTTCCACGGAGAAAATGCCCGTCTCGCTCATTCACGCTCTGGCGTTGACCAAGCGTGCCGCTGCGAAGGTCAACCAGGACTTAGGGTTGTTGGCGGCGGAAAAAGCCAGCGCGATTATCCAGGCGGCTGATGAAGTGCTGGCGGGAAAACATGCTGATGAGTTTCCGCTGGCGATTTGGCAGACCGGGTCCGGTACGCAAAGCAACATGAATATGAATGAGGTGTTAGCGAACCGCGCCAGTGAAATTTTGGGCGGCGTTCGCGGTATGGAACGCAAGGTGCATCCCAATGATGACGTCAATAAGAGTCAAAGCTCAAACGATGTGTTCCCAACCGCCATGCACGTGGCGGCGTTACTGGCGTTACGCGAACACCTCATCCCGCAATTATCTGCATTAACGGATACGCTTCGCGATAAATCCCACGCTTTCGCCGATATTGTCAAAATTGGCCGTACTCACCTGCAGGACGCGACGCCGCTCACCTTAGGCCAGGAGATTTCCGGTTGGGTAGCCATGCTGGAACATAACCTCAGGCACATTGAGCACAGTTTACCGCACGTCGCGGAACTGGCGCTCGGCGGAACCGCAGTAGGGACAGGGCTTAATACCCACCCGGAATATGCCCGGCGCGTGGCCGAGGAACTGGCGACGATTACCGCGGCACCGTTTGTTACCGCCCCGAATAAATTCGAAGCGCTGGCGACCTGTGACGCGTTGGTACAGGCGCATGGCGCATTAAAAGGGCTGGCGGCCTCGCTGATGAAAATCGCCAACGATGTTCGCTGGCTGGCGTCCGGTCCGCGCTGCGGCATTGGCGAGATTGCTATCCCGGAGAATGAGCCAGGCAGTTCCATTATGCCTGGTAAAGTGAACCCGACCCAGTGTGAAGCGGTAACGATGCTATGTTGCCAGGTGATGGGTAACGATGTGGCCATCAATATGGGGGGCGCATCGGGCAACTTTGAGCTCAACGTCTATCGTCCGATGGTTATTCATAATTTTCTGCAAACGGTGCGCCTGCTGGCCGATGGCATGGCGAGTTTCAATCAACACTGTGCGTCAGGAATCGAGCCAAACCGCGAGCGTATTACGCAGTTGCTGAATGAGTCGCTGATGCTGGTCACTGCGCTCAATACGCACATCGGTTACGATAAAGCGGCGGAGATTGCGAAGAAGGCGCATAAAGAAGGGCTGACCCTCAAAGCCTCAGCCGTGGCATTAGGATACCTTAGCGACGAGGAGTTCGACGCCTGGGTACGTCCGGAGTTAATGGTTGGCAGTATGACGCCGGGACGTTAATCCGCCACATACAGGTGCAGTCGCGGAATAATCAGTCGCAGTGGCTGCGCCTGTGGTTTAAAACGGTGCTGAATATTATCGGCGTCATAGTTTTCCAGCCCGCCAATATCCGGCACGCCAGCGCCGCTGTCCGTGTTGATTAACGCGATAATCGGCGTGGGGCAGGCGTGTTGCACCTGTTTCTGCTGGCCTTTATACCAGATGCGGGCGATCGGCTGTACTTTAACCGGACGCTTAATCTTGAGTCGGGCCTGCTGCGGTAAGGCAGCGATATCCTGATATTCCCGTTCCAGCTTGAATTGCCATTGTTCGCGCGTCCACGGCGGGACGCTGCGCGGCGACGCGAGGCTTTTTTTCAACTGGCTCAGAACCTCATCCCGGCTTAAATTTTTAATAATATGTTTATTTGCCCAGCCGAAACGTATGGTAGCGGGGTTATTGATAAGCGTCAGCGTGCGGTAAGCGTTCAGCGTAATTAAGCCGGGTAGATGCCGATGCACCCACTCAAAACGTGCCGCTGAGGGAAGACCGGACTCTACCGTAACCATCTGCTCGAAGGTGGTTTTCAACTGGTTAATGCGCTGTATCTGATTTTCCAGATCTAACTGTGTCGCATTATCCACTTGATAGCATAAGACGCCAGGCAGGCGGACGGCGGCTTTACTGCTGCGGTTTTCGGACTGCTGTTGAATAAACAAATGGCGATAGTGACGTAGCGCCAGCGCTTCGGCCTCTTTCCCCAGATGTTGCGTTACCTCGATAGTATCCAGCGGCGCATGTTCCGCCTCTTTGGTCACCTGCGGCAGTGAAAAAACACGGGCGATAAGTAGCGAATGCTGCTGTAGATTATCCGTCAGCGCCGCCAGGTGTTGTTCTATCTGGCGAAAAGTGCCATTCAGGCGTTCAACGAGATCGTAGCGGGACATGGTATTACTCACTTTAGTTACAACATACTATCTGTATAGCATAGTTCCCGCCGCTCAACCAGCGTGCAAAATACGTCAGGCAGCGGTCATGTCGGGCATCGCGTGCCAGATCGGCCAGCGAAAGCTAAATTTTGCGCCGCCCAGTTCGCTCTCGTCACAGACGACGCTACCGCCCATCGCCAGGGCGATAGAGTGTACGATGGCGAGTCCAAGCCCGCAGCCGCCTGTCGCCCGGTCTCTACTGGGGTCGAGTCTGACAAAAGGTTCAAATACGCGCTCTCGCGCATCCGCTTCAATGCCGGGGCCATCATCTTCGACTATCAGCGTTGCCTGACTACCGTCGAGTAACAGACTGACCTGAACGGTGGTATGACTGTAGCGCAACGCATTATTCAGCAGGTTATCCAGCACTCGCGACATTAACCGCATATCAAGCGCGCCATAATCGCCGATTACAGATGTGAGAAGGTTTACGGCGCGTTCCGGGTTCACGCTCTGCACATCCTGCAAATGCGCGAGCAACCAGGCGGGGAGGTCGGGTTCGGTCAACATCAGTTCATTTTGCGGCCGGTCAAGGCGCGCATAGGTGAGCAGTTCTTCAATTAGCGCTTCCAGTTGACCAATATCGCGATTGAGCGCCTGTGATTCCGGCGGTGTCAGATTTTCACTCATTTCAAGCCGATAGCGTAAACGTACCAGCGGCGTGCGAAGCTCGTGGGCGATACCGTCAATCAGCTGTTTTTTACTGGCGATCAGAGCATTAATGTTATCTGCCATCTGGTTGAACGCGACACCCAGACGTTCGAAACTGGAGCCATTATCGAAGTGCAGGCGTTCAGTCAAGTGACCCTCGCCAAAGCGCTGCGCGGCGGATTCGAGCCTGAGCATTTCTTGCCAGTGCGGGCGCATCCAGATAAACACAGGAAAGGCGAGAGAAAAGGCAATGAGCGCCATTAAGGCGATATCCAGCAGTCGCATTTGATGCAGGAAATAGAGATAGGGAACCGGGCCGACCGCCAGAACGTAATGGCTGCGCGGGATACGCTGAATAAAGGTGTATTGATCATCAAGCGCGACGATATCGCCTTCACGCAGCCGCTGCGTGGTGGCGGCATCAAGCTTATAGTGATTTAACGGTTCAACGCGTAAATCGAAAGAGAGGTTCAGGTCCATCTCTTTTAACGTTTTCCCCCATTCACGCGGCGGAATTTCCCGCAGTTCGCTGCGCATCAGATAGAGCGAACTTTTCATCAGATCGTCGAGCGATTGCCTGCCCGCGCGTTCGGCGGTGAATTTGTACACCAGTCCGACCAATAACGTCATGACCAGAAAACAGACGAACAGCAAAAGGTAAAACTGCACAAACAGCTTTTTCATCAACGCCCACCGGATCTCAATACATTAGCTCTATCGCGGCGCTGGCGGAAAAGATTTCCCGTCAGCGCCGCTGGTGGGTTATAAAAGCAGGCTTTGCGTCAACTGACAACCTCATTGTCCGGCGTTAAGGTCCGGACTTTCGTGAACAATGCGTCCATCGACAAGCGTCAAAACAGCGCGAATGGTATTAATTCTGTCTTCCGGCATCGTCATAAATGGCTGATTGAGTACCGCCAGATCGGCCTGTTTTCCGACGCTAAGCTGGCCCCGGTGTTGTTCGGCAAAGGCGAGCCAGGCGGCATGACGTGTATATAACGCTAGCGCTTCCAGACGCGTGAGCCGCTCGCTGGCGGGTTTACGCACGGAACCGCCTGACGCTATACCGGTGATATGATATTCGATAGCGTGCCAGACACCGGCAATGCCAATACGCGTCGAATCGGTGCCGCCAGCGACGACAAGCCCTTTATCCAGCGCCAGTCGAACCGGCGGCGAATTGTCCGTCGCGCCGGGTGGATTGGCGTCACGGATGGCAAGCCCCTCAAAGTAAGGCCCCATTTGCACCGTGTATGCCAGGCCGAGCTTACGCATTCGCTCAAGCGTCTGTGGCGAACCGGTATTCAGATGCGCAATAGACCAGCGGAGAGGGCGCAGATCGTACTGCTGCGCTACCTGCTCAAAAATCGTCAATATCGCGTCGGCGCTGTCATCGGTATAGGCGTGGATCTCAAGCGGTATTCCCCGTTTTGCCGCAAACGTCGCGACCTGGCGAAGCGCGGTTTTGTCCTGCTCTGAGGAAGAAAATCCTGGGGCCATCCGCACGCCGTCATTCATTCCGGCCACCAGGCTTTCTCCCAGGCCAAGAAAAGCCAGTTGTCCGTCATCGGCACGCGCCGGGCGAAAGGCCATCAGGTTGCTGAACCACTGTGCTTCATGACCTTTCGCTTCCGGCTGTACCGGAATGCGATACCCCACGCGCAGCGGTAAATCCCCCTGGTTTCGCATTGCAAATAAAGGCTCATAAGCGGCGGCAGGCCCGGCAGAGGGGTCAATGATGCCGGTCACGCCGCGAGCGTTCATATCAGCGAAAAATTGCCGCAGACCACCCTCGCGATCGGCGTTACTACTTATGCTGGCAAAAAGCTGATTGAACGCTGCGATGCCACCAAATAATTTCCCCGTGGCGCTACCTTTTGCGTCGCGCTCTACGCGGATTCCCGCTAAATCAGGAGGAGGGGTGTTGTTAAGGCCAAGTACGTCTATACCGCGCTGATTCACTAACGCATAGTCGTAAAGATACTGAATATAAGCCGGATGATCGGGAAGGGCGTGGCTCAGTTCGGCTACCGTCGGCGCCCGGTTTTCTGCAAATTGCGCCGGTATCCACGATCCCACTACGGCTACCCATTGATCGTGGGGACGACGGTTAGCGTCGGCGCGTAATTTATCCAGCGCGTCTTTAAGCGAAGGGCTGTCGTACCAGTAGGTTTCGAATGTCCAGGTTTGTCCGCCGCGAATGGCGTGAATGTGGGTATCGGTCAGGCCGGGTATCACGGTTTTACCCTGTAAATCGATGGTACGGGTATGGTCGCCGCGCCATTCATTTGTCGCCGTATCATCGCCAATCGCCACAATCCGCGAGCCGAAAATCGCCAGCGCGCTGGCCTGCGGCTGGGCATCATTCAGAGTGATGATATTACCATTATGCAAAATAATATCCGCTGCCGGGCGGGCGGCGGTGGCTGCGCCTGTGGCCGTGAGCAGAAAGAGAAGCGCGGTTCTGGAAATCAGAGACGGGACGAGACTGATCATTAGCATGTTCCTTTTGTCAGGCGATAAGCAAACCATAGAGAGCGAACAAGAATTGTTCAATCTGTGCCCAGGGAACAGTGCGTTCTGTTTTTAGAACGGTGATGATAAAAAAGAAAAGCCCGCCGAAACGGCGGGCTTGAGAAGAATTAATGAATAATTAGAACTGGTAAACCATACCCAGCGCGACGATATCATCAGTGCTGATACCGGCATCTTTATAGAACTGGTCGTCATCATCCAGCAGGTTGATTTTATAATCAACATAGGTGGAGAAGTTTTTGTTGAAATAGTAGGTAGCACCTACATCAGCATATTTAACCAGGTCTTTATCATCGCCATTAACGTTGTTATAGGTCAGATCTTTACCTTTAGACATCAGGAAAGAAACCGCCGGGCGCAGACCGAAATCAAATTGATATTGGGCTGTAACTTCGAAGTTTTGCGTTTTGTTTGCTACGCCGCCAGCATAACCTGCGTCCGTTTTACCATAAGGCGTCATATTACGGGTTTCAGAATACATAGTCGCTAAATAGATGTTGTTGGCATCATATTTCAAGCCAGCTGTCCAGGCATCCGCTTTGTCGCCGCCAGCAATCGTGCCGTCAGCATTGACTTGCTCATTAGTACGATCGGAAGTGGTATACGCAGCGCCTGCGCTGAAGCCCATGCCAATATCATAGGTAGTAGAAATACCGAAGCCATCACCGTTATCGTAACGAATATCGTCGCCATTATTACGGTTATTGGTACCGATATTTACATCGTCAGCGCTTTGGCTTTCATTTTTACCCTGATATTGCAACGCGAAGTTCAGACCGTCTACCAGACCGAAGAAATCAGTGTTACGGTAGGTGGCCACGCCGTTAGCACGACCGGTCATGTAGTTGTCAGCGTAAGTATAGGAGTCGCCGCCGAACTCAGGCAGCATATCGGTCCAGCCTTCCACGTCGTACAGGACGCCGTAGTTACGACCATAGTCGAATGAGCCGTAGTCGCCGAATTTCAGGCCGGCGAATGCCAGACGAGTCCAGGAATTAGCGCCTTCGCCTTCGGTAGTGTTAGCCTGAACGTTATATTCCCACTGGCCGTAACCGGTCAGTTGGTCGTTAATCTGTGTTTCGCCTTTAAAGCCGAAACGCATATAGGTCTGATCGCCATCTTTAGAAGAGTCATCAGAGAAATAGTGCAGGCCGTCTACTTTCCCGTAAAGGTCCAGTTTGTTGCCGTCTTTGTTATAAATTTCAGCGGCGTGTGCCGCGCCAGCAGCCAGCAGAGCCGGGATGACAAGTGCCAATACTTTTCTTTTCATTTTTTATCCTTAAAAACTTAACTTATTTGCAAAAGATTGAACTTCTACAGATTCGTTGAATCAAAGGCATCCTAATCTGAATAATATTATTTCAGCAAATGCTAACTTTTCTTATATGTTATTAATTAATACAAAAGTTACTATCGGAAACGCATATGTTTATGGTGAATGTATTTGTTATTATATATTCATGATTATGATTTGTTTGATTTCACAATTTGCGAAAAAAGACGGCAATATAGCGCCGGGCAGACATTCTGTTATCAATTTTGTGAACTGGCTTCGAGTTTTTTAATTTAATTTTTTGGGGCGAAAAAGACGTAATGATGAACCGCAACGCAGAGAAAACGGTAATAAAGGGGCCGTTCCGACTAATAAAAATAGCATTGATGTATACAATGTCTGTTTTTTGAACAGTGGCGGTGATCAGCATCGCCACTGTGACTTGATAAAGGCAGGTAAAATCTGTCGGCTAACTTATCCCGTCGTTTCGTCCCAGGCATGAGGGGCAAAAAGATAGCCTTTATTGCGAATGGTCTTTATACGATAGGGCTCAGCAGCGCTATCCAGCAGTTTCTTACGCAAGCGGGAAATCGCCACATCCACGCTGCGATCCAGACCATCATAATTGACGCCGCGCAGCGTTTTTAGCAACGCGTCGCGATCCATAATTTGTCCGGCGTGTGTCGCCAGTTCCCAGAGCAATTCAAAATCGGCGGTGGAGAGCGATATGAAATCGCCGTTGAGCTGGACCGCCCGGTTAAGGGGATCGATGGTTAACGCACCAAAACGCAGCGCTTTATGCGGCGTAAGCGCGCTCTCCTGAAGACTTTTTGCCTGTTGCGTTTGTTCGCTTTGCCGCAGGTGTAAGCGCAGACGCGCCAGCAAAACGGCCGGAGGCGTGGTTTTGAGGATGTAGTCGCAGGCGCCCATCTCCAGCGCCAGAATATGATTCATATCACTGTCCAGCGAGGTGAGCAGGACAATCGGGCCTTGCCAGCGGTGGCGTAAATCGCGGCATATCGTCATGCCATCTTTACCTGGAAGCATAATATCCAGTAAAACCAGATCGGGCTGAGTGGTGAGGATAAGATCCTCCGCCCGGTCACCACGCGGCTCAGCAATGACATCAATATCATGTTTCGCCAGATAAGCGGCAATGAGAGAACCCACTTCAGCGTCGTCTTCAACAAATACAATGCGGTTCATATTATAAATGGAGAATAGAAAACGCCAACATACACCGCCTCTGTTTTCCCTTCCATAAATCTTTTCTAAACGAGAGCGGTTCCGTTATGCTACACGCTGTTGTTATTAGCGTGTTAAGGCAAGGTAATGGGACTCGTGATTAAAGCTGCCCTGGGGGCGCTGGTCGTCGTATTGATTGGTCTGCTGTCAAAAACGAAAAATTATTATATCGCCGGATTAATTCCTCTGTTTCCAACGTTTGCGCTTATCGCGCACTATATCGTGGCCAGCGAGCGGGGCATCGACGCGATGCGTACCACCATCGTCTTTAGCATGTGGTCGATCATTCCTTATTTCATTTATCTTGCAACGCTATGGTATTTCAGCGGCGTGATGCGCCTGCCCGTTGCGCTTGGCGGTGCGGTGGTCTGCTGGGGGCTAAGCGCGTGGCTGCTGATTTTTTGCTGGATTAAATGGCATTAATATTGGCAAAGACCGTGGTTTCCCCATCGTAATACATACGGATATTACGATGGGGAGGTTGTTAACCCACCAGCATCCACGTAGCCGGAACCGCCGCGACCAGCAATAAACCGATCAGCACGACTTCCTGACGATTTAATACGTTGTCATGCTTGTGCGTTCGACGCGCATACAGGAAAACCAGTAATCCAGGCGCGTACAGTACGACGGACAGCAGCAGGTGCATGGGACCCGACGCATATAATAACCATAAGCCATAAATACAGGCTCCGATACCGACTGCCCGATGGAGGGGACGTGTTGCAATCTTCAGCAGAAATGCGCCGACCAGAAAGTAGGGCACCAGAATCATTTCTGACGCAATCGTCAATAGCGTGTTGTAGTCTGAACCGGTCAGCCAGATCAGTACCAGACAGATTTGCACACAGATATTGGTGAGCCATAACGACGCAGAAGGCGCGCCTTGCGCATTTTGTCGCGCGAAGATGCCCGGGAAGGATTTATAGGCTGCCGCCAGAAACGGCACCTCCGCCGCCATGATAGTCCAGCTTAGATAAGCCCCGCAGACAGACACAATCAGTCCCGCTGCAATAATAATTTCTCCCCACGGCCCCATCATTTTCACCATCAGACCGGCCATCGACGGGTTGCGCATCTCCGCCAGTTCCGGACGCGCAAGAACGCCAAGAGAAAGCAGCGTGACCAGGAGATATATTCCCAGCGCTGCGAGTACCGCCAGTAGCGTGGCGCGGCCTACATCGCGTTTATTTTTCGCTCGGGCCGAGACGACGACGGCGCCTTCAACGCCAATAAACACCCACAGCGTAATAAGCATGGTGTTCTTGACCTGTTCCCATACGGGAATACCGAGTTCAACACCGGTGAAGTCCAGTGTGAAGGTATCCAGTTTGAACATCATGATAGCCAGCACAATAAACGCGCCGAGCGGCAACAGTTTCGCCAGAGTCGCGACCAGATTGATGCTGGCTGCCGTTTGTACGCCGCGCAGGATGAGGAAATGGACAATCCAGAGCAGGACTGAAGCGCCGACAATAGCCTGCCAGGTATTACCGTCGCCAAACAGACGCAGGGCAGGCGTATCGGTAAAGAAACTCAGCGCTGAAAAAACGATAACCAAATAGGATACGTTGGCGATGACCGCGCACAGCCAATAGCCCCAGGCAGAACAAAAGCCAATCAGTTCGCCGAAGCCTTCGCGGGCGTAAGTAAAGATACCGCCGTCAAGCTCGGAGCGAATGCGCGTAAGGATTAACATGGCGAATGCCAGTAAGAGTATCCCCACGCCGGTAATGGACCAGCCAATTAACAACGCAGCCGGACTGGCAACGGCGGCCATATTCTGGGGCAGGCTGAAAACACCTGCGCCAAGCATTGAGCTTAAAACCAGCGCGGTCAGCGCGCTCAGTCCCAGTTTTTTTTCCATTGGTATCCAGCTATAAAAATGAAATTGGAAGAATAATTATTATGGCAAAACGCATAAAAATGGTGAAAGCCACTAAGGCGCGGGATTTTACGGAGAGAAGGGACCGCATGCAACGGCCTGGATAAGATTTATCGCCAAAAAAGCGAAAAGTGAGATTCATCGCGATATTTGACGGAACTGGCATCCCGCGAGAAAGTGCCGGATGGCGGCTTATCAGTCCTGCCGTTGAACGATCGTGTAGGCCTGATAAGGCAGGTATGCCGCCATCCGGCGAGAAAGCCTGATGGCGACGCGCGCCTTATTTATAGAGGTCGGCGCTGATGGTGATGTTATTGCCGCGCTCCTGCCACTGACGCGTAATATGATAATACTTAGCGCCTTTCTTCGCCGCGCGTTTGGCGACCTGGTAGGAGATTTCTGTCATATTACCGTAGTTGCCGGTGAACTTAACGCTGTCGAAAGGCACCATCATCGCAGCCGTCGCTTTATTCAGCTCCTCAACTTTTGTGCCATCCGGAAGTGTGACAGTGTAACGCCCGCCTTTGGTGGATTGCGTTTCGAAGAAACGGCCTACTTCGGCGCTCGGCGAGGCTGACGTGGCGACGCCTGGAATTTCGACTTTCTTCGCAGCTTCGCCGCCCTGAGCCAGCGCGGCGCGGCCAGCTTCAGAGTCTGCCGGAATAGCGTCCGGGCTCTGGACGATGCGTTTTTTCGCATCTTGTTTATAGATAAATGCAGTGATGCGCTGGTTTCCGCCCTGATTCGCATCCACCTGACGAACAATATAGAAAGCGTATGCGTCTTTCTGTTTCGCCGCTTTCGTAATGGCATCGTTAACTTCCGGCTGGCTACGGTAGAAGCCCTGAACGGTGACGGTGTCATACGGTTCTAATTGTACGGCCTGGTCTTTCGGTAATTCCACGATGCCATTAATGACACGATTTTTGGGCGCGTCGGCTTTCGGCGCGTCGGCTTTATACACGTCCGCCACAACACGCCAGTTACCACTGTTGCCGAACTCCGAGGTGTCGACAACATAGAAGGAGGCTGCGCCTTCTTTATCTGCGCGGCGGGACACGGCGGAGACCGCATCGCCAATAGCATTAAAACGACCGGTAATAACGATGCGGTCATAAGGTTTTAGTGCAGCCGCTTGCTCCGGCGTCAGTTCTGTTGCTGCATGGACAGAAAAAGCAGCCGCAGAAAGCAGTGCCGACGCCAGGAGAGTGTTCTTAAGCTTCATAAAAATAATCCTTCGCCTTGCGCAAACCAGGTACTGGTATTGTTATTGACTAGAAACGTGGCTGATTATTGCATTTAAACCGTATGGATGTCTGCGGGATTTTTCACGCATCGTGTCATGTCCCCTATCTTTGATGATAACATTTGCCGATATGTCGAAAAAAACGGCGGCTGGGCGGCTAAGCTAATGAAGCGCATAAATTTAATAAGTTAATTTAATGTTAATTTCTTGATCGCGTCAGGGGTTTAATGATGTTTTGCTGTCAAATTTGAGCGAATTATCAGCCCTCGCAGGCCATTTTCAAGGCATTATGGCTGCTTAGCGGCTGAATCGTTCATGTTTTGCAAATTTGATAAAAAATTCTGTTTTTTGGCGCTAGATCACAGGCGTTATTTTCAGTAGGTTATAGAGAGTTTGTAACGGTTTTATTCTGCTGGGGTAACATTTACCTCAAACGCGGGCAGGCGTACGCTTCTCGCGCTTACTGACAAACCATCATCAAAAATACCGATGGAAGGGAACATTTATGCGAATTGGCATACCAAAAGAGCGGTTACCCAATGAAACCCGTGTCGCTGCGACGCCGAAAACGGTAGAGCAGCTACTGAAGCTGGGGTTTAGCGTCGCTATCGAAAGCGGGGCGGGTCAACTGGCAAGTTTTGACGACAAAGCGTTTGCGCAGGCTGGCGCGGATATTGTAGACGGCAATGCTATCTGGCAGTCGGAAATTATTCTCAAGGTTAATGCGCCTGAAGAAGATGAAATCGCTTTACTGAACCCCGGGACTACGCTGGTCAGTTTTATCTGGCCTGCGCAAAATCCTGGGTTAATGGAGAAACTTGCCGAACGTAAGGTCACGGTGATGGCGATGGACTCCGTGCCGCGTATTTCCCGCGCGCAGTCGCTCGACGCGTTAAGCTCAATGGCGAATATCGCGGGTTATCGCGCCATTGTAGAGGCCGCGCATGAATTTGGACGCTTCTTTACCGGGCAAATCACCGCCGCCGGGAAAGTGCCGCCGGCGAAGGTGATGGTGATTGGCGCGGGCGTAGCCGGTCTTGCGGCTATCGGCGCGGCAAACAGCCTGGGGGCGATTGTCCGCGCGTTTGACACTCGTCCTGAAGTCAAAGAGCAGGTCCAGAGTATGGGGGCTGAGTTCCTCGAACTGGATTTTAAAGAGGAAGCCGGTAGCGGCGATGGTTACGCCAAAGTGATGTCCGAGGCGTTTATCAAAGCGGAAATGGCGCTCTTTGCCGCCCAGGCCAAAGAGGTCGATATCATTGTTACCACCGCGTTGATTCCGGGCAAACCTGCGCCGAAGCTGATTACCCGCGATATGGTCGATTCTATGAAGGCCGGCAGCGTGATTGTCGACCTGGCCGCGCAGAATGGCGGTAACTGCGAATATACCGTCGCCAATCAGGTTGTGACGACGGACAATGGCGTGAAAGTGATTGGCTACACCGATCTGCCGGGGCGTTTGCCGACGCAGTCATCCCAGCTTTATGGCACCAACCTGGTTAACCTGCTGAAGCTGCTGTGCAAAGAGAAAGACGGCAATATTGACGTGGATTTTGACGATGTCGTGATCCGTGGCGTGACGGTGATTCGCGACGGCGACATTACCTGGCCTGCGCCGCCAATCCAGGTTTCCGCGCAGCCACAGGCCGCGCCTAAAGCAGCACCTGCGCCAAAAGAGCCGGAAAAGCCCACTTCACCCTGGCGGAAATATGCGTTAATGGCGCTGGCGATCATTCTTTTTGGCTGGCTGGCCGATGTCGCGCCAAAAGAGTTCCTCGGCCATTTTACCGTGTTTGCGCTCGCCTGCGTGGTTGGTTATTACGTGGTGTGGAACGTGTCTCATGCGCTTCATACGCCATTAATGTCGGTGACCAACGCAATTTCAGGGATTATTGTTGTCGGGGCATTATTGCAAATTGGTCAGGGCGGCTGGGTCAGCTTCCTGAGCTTTATCGCGGTGCTTATCGCCAGCATTAATATTTTCGGTGGCTTCACCGTGACTCAGCGTATGCTGAAAATGTTCCGGAAAAACTAAGGGGTAACACATGTCTGGAGGATTAGTTACAGCTGCATACATTGTTGCCGCGATCCTGTTTATTTTCAGTCTTGCCGGGCTTTCAAAGCATGAAACGTCCCGCCAGGGGAATAACTTCGGTATTGCCGGGATGGCGATCGCGTTGCTGGCGACCATTTTCGGGCCGGATACCGGCAACGTGGCATGGATTCTGGTCGCCATGATTATTGGCGGCGCGATTGGCATCCGCATGGCGAAAAAAGTTGAGATGACCGAGATGCCGGAGCTGGTCGCGATTCTGCACAGTTTCGTGGGCCTGGCTGCGGTACTGGTTGGCTTTAACAGCTATCTGTACCATGACGCCAGTCTGGCGCCGGTGCTGGTGAATATCCATCTGACCGAAGTCTTCCTCGGTATCTTTATTGGCGCAGTCACTTTCACCGGATCGATCGTAGCGTTTGGTAAACTGCGCGGCAAAATCTCTTCTAAGCCGTTGATGTTGCCTAACCGTCACAAAATGAACCTGGCGGCGCTGGTTGTTTCTTTCCTGTTGCTGCTGGTTTTTGTCCGCACCGAAAGCGTGGGTCTACAGGTTCTGGCGCTGCTGCTGATGACCATTATCGCGCTGGCGTTTGGTTGGCATCTGGTCGCTTCTATCGGCGGGGCGGACATGCCGGTGGTTGTTTCAATGCTGAACTCCTATTCCGGTTGGGCTGCCGCGGCGGCTGGCTTCATGTTGAGCAACGATTTGCTGATTGTGACCGGCGCGCTGGTCGGTTCGTCAGGCGCGATCCTGTCTTACATTATGTGTAAAGCGATGAACCGCTCTTTCATCAGCGTTATTGCTGGTGGGTTCGGTACTGACGGCTCCTCAACGGGCGACGATCAGGAAGCCGGCGAACATCGCGAAATCACGGCAGAAGAGACCGCTGAGATGCTGAAAAACTCCCACTCCGTCATTATTACGCCGGGGTACGGGATGGCGGTGGCGCAGGCGCAGTATCCGGTGGCGGAAATCACCGAAAAACTGCGTGCACGCGGTATCAACGTGCGTTTCGGCATTCATCCGGTGGCGGGTCGCCTGCCCGGTCATATGAACGTGCTGTTGGCGGAGGCGAAAGTGCCTTATGACATCGTGTTGGAGATGGACGAGATCAATGATGATTTCGCCGATACCGATACCGTGCTGGTAATTGGCGCGAACGATACGGTGAACCCGGCGGCGCAAGACGATCCCCGCAGCCCGATCGCCGGTATGCCGGTTCTCGAAGTGTGGAAAGCACAGAATGTCGTGGTCTTTAAACGTTCAATGAATACCGGTTATGCTGGTGTGCAGAACCCGCTGTTCTTTAAAGAGAATACGCAAATGCTGTTTGGCGATGCCAAAGCCAGCGTGGATGCAATTCTGAAAGCGCTTTAATCTTTTAAACGTGCGGCGGCCTCTTCGGAGGCCGTTTTTATACACTTCATCCTTTAAGCTGCCTCTTTGTTGGCTGCGCTCAGAAACTCCGGTCACATCGTTATCTATGCTCCCGGGGATTTCTTCCCTTGCCGCCGCGATGCATCTTGAATGATTTTGTGTATATATTGTGTTTTATCTTTTGTTTAAATCGCTAAGCAGAACGGCGATACTCTGCCCGCCGGTGGTCTGTTCGAGGGCGATTTTGACAATGATGGTTAACGGAACGGAGAGCAACATGCCCACTGGACCTAATAGCCAGCCCCAGAAAATTAACGACAAAAATACCACTAAGGTTGAAAGGCCTAAACCACGTCCCATGATACGTGGCTCAAGGATATTGCCGAAGACCAGATTAAGCAGCAGATAGCCTGCCAGCACCAGCAGCGCATCATAAAACCCGTTAAATACCAGCACCTGAATAATGGGTGGCAGGGCAGCGAGCACCGATCCAATATTAGGAATATAGTTCAGCGCGAAGGCCAGTAGACCCCAGACAAAGGCGAAGCGGACATCCAGCGCGGCCAGCATTCCCCATGCGACCAGCCCCGTCACGATACTGATCGCTGTTTTTAACACCAGATAATGGGAAACGCTATCAAGCGCGCGTTGAATTGCCGCCATGCCCTCCACCGGACGGCTCATCATCTGCTGCAGTTTTTCAGGCAATTGTGGAACCTCCAGCAGCATAAATACCACGGTCAATAACAATAAAAAGATGGACGACATGGCATTGGACAGTTGGGTGAGCAGATTCGTTACCAGAGTCATGGCGGCGTTTGGATCGATATATTTCGCCAGCTCATCAACCGACACGCCAATGCCTGCTCGCTGTAACCACGGTTCAATACGTTGCAACGGTATCACCAATGAGGAGCGATATTGCGGTAGGGTACGAGCCAGTTCATTTAATGATGTCCCCAAATAGGCCAGTAGCAGTACCATTAACATAACAATAATCACAATGAGCAATGATACGGCGATAACGCGCGGAATTCGGCATCGGGTCATCCGTTGCACAACGGGATTGAGAACGACTGCAATAAATAACGCCAAAATAAAGGGAACAATGATATCTGCGGCGAAGCGGATACCGCTCAGAATAACTACCAGCATTCCCAGCATAATGACGATTTTTAGACCATTGAGCGTGATGATCGGTTTTGCCATATCAGTCCCTGTTTTCTGTTGCCGACTCGAATAATAATGTGATGTCGGTCGACCTGTTCTGGTTAAAATCAAACACTTCAGGTAAAGAAGTGAAAATATTTTGAGTTAATTCCTGGCTTATGATACAAATCAGGCGTGTTCAACTACCGAGGACAATTATCATCCGCGATGACGAGAAGCAACACTGCGGATAATTGTAATATTATGGACAATATGTTCAGTGCTTTTTTCTCCACGCAAACGCATCTTCACTCTACCTCCTTTTTCCTGCTTATCGGCGAGCAGCACTGGCGTAACGCGCTTTAGTCTCTCACTTCTGCCTGAGCTGGCGCAACGCGCTGTGCTAACTGATTTTATTTTTTAGTTTGCTGCGTGCAGCAGACTCGAAAGAGTATATTCTCA
Organism: Salmonella sp. 741265116_PST; assembly: GCF_046567715.1. Lineage (NCBI taxonomy): Bacteria > Pseudomonadati > Pseudomonadota > Gammaproteobacteria > Enterobacterales > Enterobacteriaceae > Salmonella > Salmonella sp. 741265116_PST. The sequence goes on from NZ_JBKFPH010000002.1 coordinate 210,921, forward strand.
TGCAGGAGAAGTGTCATGTTTTACTGGATCTTATTAGCTCTGGCTATCGCGACTGAAATTACCGGCACGCTCTCAATGAAATGGGCTAGCGTGGGTAATGGCAATGCGGGTTTTATTTTAATGCTGGTGATGATCACGCTGTCATATATATTTCTTTCTTTTGCGGTAAAAAAGATTGCCCTGGGTGTGGCGTATGCCTTATGGGAAGGGATCGGCATTTTATTTATTACCATTTTTAGCGTGCTGCTATTTGATGAAGCATTATCAACCATGAAGATTGCCGGCTTGCTGACGCTGGTCGCCGGCATCGTATTGATCAAATCAGGGACGCGTAAACCCGGCAAACCGGTGAAGGGGGCGACTCGTGCAACAATTTGAATGGATACACGGCGCCTGGCTTGGGCTGGCAATAATGCTGGAAATCGCGGCTAACGTACTGTTGAAGTTTTCGGACGGTTTTCGCCGTAAATGTTATGGCATTTTATCGCTTGCCGCTGTTCTGGCCGCCTTCAGCGCGCTTTCCCAGGCGGTAAAAGGGATAGACCTGTCGGTGGCGTATGCGCTATGGGGCGGTTTTGGTATTGCCGCCACGCTGGCGGCGGGCTGGGTGCTCTTCGGCCAGCGCTTAAACCCCAAAGGCTGGGTTGGCGTGATATTGCTGCTCGCCGGAATGGTCATGATCAAATTTGCCTGAGACGATCGCTGCCGCTCAGGCAGCGATTCGCGTATTAGTCCTGCGCCAGGGCTTTCAGCTTATCGCGAAAGCCGGTGACGGATATAGCGCGGTTATCGGCGCGCCAGCGATCTTTAGCCGCAGGAGCGGAGCTTTGTACGCCAATAAGCTGCCATCCGCTATCCGTGTGCAATAAGAGCGGCGAGCCGCTGTCGCCTGGTAACGTGTCGCACTGGTGTGAGAGTACGGCATTCTGCGCCCAGCCGGTCACGACGCAATCCTGATGGGAATAGAGCGCATTCAGATGATCTTCCGGATAACCGGACTGCGTGACTTTTCGGTCTGCGGCTTTCAACGCCGCAGTGAGCGCCGCTTTATCGCCGGTAAATAAAGGCACTGGCGTGATACCGGAAGGTGGGTAGCGCAATATTACCAGACCAAAATCCCAGCTTGCCGCGGCAGGTGGCACAATCCAGCCATCGCCATCCGCTTTCAGGCGTCGGCCCAGCGACGGTTCAACGCGGCCTTCAATGCCGTGGATTTCATAGCGCCATACTCCTTTTCGCGCCACAAAACGCAGCGCAACCGCTTTGTCCGGTTTTCCTTTCGGTGGCGTTAGCAGGCAGTGACCTGCTGTCAGGGCGATATGCGGGGAGATAAGCGTTGCCGTACACAAATTACCGCTGGCGGTCTCTAGTTGCCCGATGGCATCCCACGGCGATTGGGTAGGATCGGCGACGGGCACCCGATCGTCATGGTTAAAAAAAAGCGTTTTGACGTCGCTGGCATCCGTAGCGTCTGTTTCAGCCCCCCTGGCTTTCGCCATAACCGGTAAAAAACAAACTATGCCCAGTAATACAGCAATGGTTTTATGCATATCACACTCTGGTGGGTAATTATGATTATTAACAGCAAACCCTCAGTATTACTATAGACGTGGCGGTAAGAAAGTGGGAGTAAAATCAGATAACTACACTCAGGAAAGATAGAAATGCGTGGCAATAACGGCGCATAAAATAAGCACGATAAGAATGAGCTCAAAGCGGTAGCGAGACACTTTTTTGCCCTCCCGGAAGGCGGCGCTAAACCAGAACAATTTAGCGCCGTAAAAACGGGCGCGGGGGCGCGCCGCAGCATGTTACGACTTACGCAGCCGGCTGCGAAGTTGTTTTTGACACAGATTTGGCTGGGGCTTTTTTGCCATCTTTTTTCTGGTGTTTTTTAGCCGCCTGCGCTTTTTGCTCAACGGTTTTTTTATGCTGTTTTTTGTGGTGCTGGGTGTTCTGGGTTGTTTTGGCAGGCGCTGCGGTTTTCGCAGGCGTTGCAGTCTCAGCCGCGAATGCTGCGGAAGAGAGACCCATTGCAGCGGCAACAACCAGAGCTAATACTTTTTTCATTTTGATACCCTCGATTTGGTTTTCATTCAACCCCACTGCGGGGCCGGTGAAATGACTATATCGCTGTTATCAAAAGGCTTCCGTGAGTGATTGGTTTCGGCATGTAACGCTATGTACAATCCCCCGGTAACGCGATGTCAGCCCCCACCATAATAGGTAGCTTTACGTTACCGGCCGTTATTTTTGGTCGCAGAGTCGGTAATATCCGCCCTCCAGAATAACAGGCACACCGTATATGAATCCGATAATCTGGGTGGTATTTACGCTTCTGGCGCTGGATGCAATCAGAGAAGTTATGGGCGTATCAAGCCTGACAGGTCTATGGTGAACAGTGAGTCGTGGCGTGAAACCAGCCCGGCGATAGCGCACGTTGCTATCGCCGGATTATTTCTTTTCAGGCGTGAAGACGATGATGTAACCGCGTCCCGACCAGGATGGCCAGCACCAGCATTAGCGCGATAAAACCACCTACGCCGTTCCAGCCATAACTATGCCAGAATACGCCGCCTAGCGTCCCGGCGATACTGGACCCCAGATAATAGCTGAAAAGATAAAGTGACGAGGCCTGTCCCTTCGCCCGGCGCGCACGCGGGCCAATCCAACTACTGGCCACGGAGTGCGCGGCGAAAAAGCCGGCGGAAAAAAGCAGCATCCCGGCAAAAATCAGCCAAAGCGAGGTAAAAAGCGTCAGTAAAAGCCCGCACAGCATTACTGCGGTAGAGAACAGCATCACCGGCCCCCGGCCATAGCGTGAGGTCATTGCGCCAGCTTTCGGCGAACTCCATGTGCCGGTGAGATAGGCTACGGATAACAGTCCGACCACGGCCTGGCTTAATTCCCAGGGGGAGAGCATCAGGCGATAACCAATGTAGTTAAACAGGGTGACGAACGCGCCCATCAGTAAAAAGCCTTCCGCAAACAGCAGAGGTAGCCCCCGATCGCGCCAGTGGAGACGGAAATTAATAAACAGCGTTTTAGGCCGTAGCGACGTGGGACGGAAATGTTGCGAGGCGGGTAAAATCTTCCAGAACATCAGCGCTGACGCCAGCGCAAAGCATCCGATGGCCGCCAGCGCGATGCGCCAGTTAAAAAAGTCGGTCATGACGCCGCTTAATAAACGCCCGCTCATCCCGCCGATGGAATTACCGCTAATATAGAGTCCCATAGAGAAAGCGACAAAGCTGGGATGGATTTCTTCACTCAGGTAGGTCATTCCCACCGCGGCGACGCCGCTTAACGACAGACCGATCAGCGCGCGCATAATCAGAATACCATGCCAGCTGGTCATCATGGTTGATAACAATGTGCAGCAGGAGGCTAATAACAACGCGGTGACCATCACCGGTTTACGGCCTATCGCATCAGAAAGCGGGCCGGTAAAAAGTAAGCCGATAGCCAGCATGGCGGTAGAAATAGAAAGTGAAACGCTGCTGCTGGCGGGGGAGACGCCAAACTCCTGGGAAAGTACCGGTAGTATAGGCTGAACGCAATAAAGGAGCGCGAAAGTCGCCAGGCCCGCGGAAAAAAGGGCCAGCGTGACGCGCATAAAAGATGCTGTACCGCGTTTAATAAATTGAACCGGCTGAGAATGGCGTTGTTCATCGATATCGCTCGCCGTGGCGTCATCGAGAATAGTTGTACGACTCACGTGAAATCCTTGCTTTACATCTCCGTCAACAGGAGACGGGTATAACCGACATGTAAAGCATAGAAAAAGCAAAATATTCTGTCTAATATATTAATTGTCTCAAATAAGACGTTAAAAATATGAATATCGAATTACGTCATTTACGTTACTTTGTGGCGGTAGCAGAAGAGCTGCATTTTGGTCGCGCCGCCGCGCGCCTCAATATCTCGCAGCCGCCGCTCAGTCAGCAGATACAAATTCTGGAGCAGCAGGTCGGCGCGCGATTACTGGCGCGGACCAACCGCAGCGTAGCGTTAACCGCCGCCGGGCGACAGTTTCTGGTGGATAGCCGACACATCCTGAGTCTGGTAAACGACGCCGCCGCTCGCGCCGAGCGGTTGCACGAGGGCGAAGCGGGTGAAATCCGTATTGGCTTTACGTCTTCAGCGCCTTTTATTCGGGCGGTATCGCATACCTTTTCGCTTTTCCGCCAGTCCTATCCGGGGGTGCATATGCAAACGCGTGAAATGAATACGCGTGAGCAAATCGCGCCGCTCAACGAAGGCGTACTGGATATTGGCTTGCTGCGGAATACGCCGCTGCCCGACACACTTAATCGCGAGGTGATTTTGCATGAGCCGCTTATGGCCATGATCCCGCGCGAACATCGGCTGGCGCAAAAGCCGGTCGTCAGTCTGACAGAACTGGCGGAAGAACCTTTCGTCTTTTTCGATCCGCATGTCGGGACGGGCCTCTACGACGATATTCTCGGCCTGATGCGGCGCTATAACCTGTCGCCGACCATCACGCAGGAGGTTGGCGAGGCAATGACCATTATCGGTCTGGTGGCGGCGGGACTGGGCGTCTCGATTCTGCCGGCATCCTTTAAGCGTGTACAGATGAGTGAGATGCGCTGGGTTCCCCTGACAGAAGAGGACGCCGTATCTGAAATGTGGCTGGTATGGCCAAAGCATCATGAACAGAGTCATGCCGTACAGCGGTTTTGCCAACTGCTATTACTGGCTGCCCGACGGGATTAATTACGCTTAAAAAGGGTGAAAATGTGCAGTTAATCACACGGCTAAGCAAAAAGTTGACGGCGAGTATTGAAGTGTTTCACCATAGCACACAGATTATTTCGGAGCGCGAAAATAAAGGGAGTGAGCGGTGGTTGCTGATAGTCAGCCTGGGCATATCGATCAAATTAAGCAGACCAATGCTGGCGCAGTGTATCGCCTGATTGATCAGCTCGGACCGGTATCGCGAATTGACCTGTCTCGTCTGGCGCAATTGGCGCCTGCCAGTATTACGAAAATTGTTCGCGAAATGCTGGAAGCGCATTTGGTTCAGGAACTTGAAATTAAAGAGGCGGGCAGTCGTGGACGTCCCGCCGTCGGGTTGATGGTGGAAACGGAAGCCTGGCACTATTTATCTATTCGTATTAGCCGTGGCGAAATTTTCCTTGCGCTGCGCGATCTTAGCAGCAAACTGGTGGTAGAAGAGTGTCTGCCGCTGCCGTTAACCGAAGCCACGCCGTTGCTTGAGCGAATTATTACGCACGTTGATCGGTTTTTTACCCGCCATCAGCAGAAACTGGAGCGTCTGACCTCCATTGCCATTACGTTACCGGGCATTATCGATACCGAAAACGGCGTTGTGCATCGGATGCCGTATTATGAAGATGTCAAAGAGATGCCTTTGGGAGATGCGCTGGAGCGGCACACCGGCGTACCGGTTTACATTCAGCATGATATTAGCGCATGGACGATGGCAGAGGCGCTTTTTGGTGCCTCACGCGGCGCGCGCGACGTTATCCAGGTGGTGATTGATCATACTGTGGGGGCGGGCGTTATCACCGACGGTCATTTGCTTCATGCGGGCAGTAGCAGTCTGGTGGAGATTGGGCATACCCAGGTCGATCCTTATGGTAAGCGCTGTTATTGCGGTAATCATGGCTGTCTGGAGACCATAGCCAGCGTCGATAGCGTGCTGGAACTTACGCAGCTTCGGCTTAATCAGTCGATGAGTTCAATGTTGCACGGCCAGCCGTTAACGGTAGATTCACTGTGTCAGGCGGCGATACAGGGAGATCTATTAGCAAAAGATATTATTAGCGGCGTTGGCGCGCATGTCGGACGCATTCTGGCTATCATGGTGAATTTATTTAATCCGCAAAAAATTCTTATTGGTTCGCCGCTAAGTAAAGCGGCTGATATCCTTTTTCCGGCCATTGCTGACAGTATCCGTCAACAGGCGCTGCCCGCCTACAGTAGGAACACGGTAGTGGAAAGCACGCAGTTTACCAACCAGGGCACGATGGCCGGGGCGGCGTTGGTAAAAGACGCGATGTATAACGGCTCTTTGTTGATTCGTCTATTACAGGGTTAACATTTTTTAACTGTTGTACAAAAATTTGCGCTAACTCAAGCTGATTGCCCTTGCCATATCTTAGACTTTCTCCACTGTATTATTTTCCTGGTTTATATTTTCGAAGCATAACGGTGGAGTTAGTGATGCTGAAGCGTTTCTTTATTACAGGTACAGACACTTCTGTTGGGAAGACGGTGGTTTCCCGCGCATTACTACAAGCGTTAGCGTCGGGTGGTAAGAGCGTTGTAGGGTATAAACCTGTCGCTAAAGGGAGCAAAGAGACTGCAGAAGGGATGCGCAACAAAGACGCTCTGGTATTGCAAAGCGTCTCTTCGCTGGAATTGCCGTATGAGGCGATTAATCCGATCGCGTTAAGCGAAGAAGAAAGCAGCGTCGCGCATAGCTGTCCTATAAATTACACCTTGCTGTCCAACGGTCTGGCAAGCCTGAGCGATAAAGTGGACCACGTTGTCGTGGAGGGCACTGGCGGCTGGCGTAGTTTGATGAATGATTTACGTCCATTGTCCGAATGGGTGGTACAGGAACAATTACCGGTATTGATGGTGGTAGGGATTCAGGAGGGGTGCATTAATCATGCGCTACTGACTGCGCAAGCTGTCGCTAACGATGGACTGCCATTAATTGGCTGGGTAGCGAATCGTATCAATCCTGGCCTGGCGCATTATGCTGAAATCATTGATGTGCTTGGGAAAAAACTGCCAGCGCCGCTGATTGGCGAGCTACCGTACCTGCCGCGTGCCGAGCAGCGCGAGCTGGGGCAGTATATTCGTTTGTCAATGCTCGGCAGCGTGCTGGCGGTAGATAGAATCATGGCGTAACGTTCGCGAGAGCACTGACGCGACTACACAGGCAATCAGCAGACCGGGGAGTAACTGATACTCGCCGGTCATTTCACAAATCATCAGGGTGGACATTATCGGCGCATGGGTTGTCGCCGCCAGTAGCGTCGCCATACCCGCCAGCCCCAATAAAATCGCTATTTCATCCGAGCCTGGCAGCCAGAATCCCCATATCCGACCCAGCAACATTCCAATTGATAATCCGATAAATAATGTTGGCGTAAAGACGCCGCCCGGCGCGCCAGACCCGCTGCTGGCGAGTACCGCCAGGATTTTGCACACAAAAATTCCGCCAATCAGCGAGAATAGCGGTGGGGAGAGCAAAAATGATTGTACGACGCTATAGCCGTTTCCCCATACCGTGGGCGTGAGTAACGACAGTAATCCGACAATAAGCCCCCCCAACGCCAGTTGCCAGGGCGGGGACAGTTTTAAGCGTAAGAAACTTTTATGGCTGGCCGTCATCAGCCACATCAGCAACGGGCCGCACAGGCCGGCGACCAGACCGGTACTGACTATCATGACGTACTCCCGCGCGTGGAGATCAACGGTCAGATGCACGGTATAGAGTAGTGAATCGCTACCGTTTAATACATGGGTGGTTAGCAGGGCGACGACGGCGGAAACGACAACCGGGCCGAGGGAAGCCAGCATTAAGGTACCGAACAGGATTTCCGCGATAAACAGGCTGCCCGCCAGCGGCGCATGGTAAGCGCCCGCCATGCCCGCAGCGGCGCCGCTGGCGATCCATAATTTCCATTCCTCACGCGGCGTGAAGCGTCGGGCAAAGCTGGATGCCGCCAGCGCGGCGAGGAGAATCATTGCGCCTTCGCGACCAATTGCGCTGCCGCTGACCACGACCAGCAGCGAGGCCAGCGATTTCACCAGACTAGCGCCAACGTCAAATTGCCCGTCGGTTTGCAATGCTTCCATATAGTCAGTGGGCGCATGGGGGCGCTGTTGGTTCATTTTTTGCCACCCCCACAGCAACAGACCAGCGGCCAGGCCGCCAAGCGCTGGCGTAATCAGCCGTCGCCAGGGCGAAAGCCCCTCAGCCGCATTCACCAGACTGCCGGTGTCATTACTCAGGAAAATCCACTCCAGCAATTGCATCGCATGACGGAAGGCGGCGACAGCCAGCGCCGCGAGAATACCGATGAGCGTAGCGATCAGCAGGCGACGAAACATCGCGCGCAGATCCGGGTAAGCGTGTAAATGATGCATAAGCGGGTAAACAGGGAGTTTCAGGATAGCTTATTCTGCGGGGAAATGGCGTCAGACGCAAAAGCACTATGTGCGATATAATATTGCATACAATAATGATATTGCCGGATAGCGAGAGGCCATCCGGCGGCAGCGTTAGCTGCTTTCGTGAATATTTAGCGCCCGACGCGTGCGGCCTGAGCTGAGATAGTCGGCGATGTAATCCTGAGAGATTTCACCGTTATAGCGTCCGTCTTCATCAACGATCGGCATCCAGCTAGTATTACTTTCGTACAATCTGGACAGCACAATACGCAGGTTATCTTCCGCTTTGCCCGTAATACGGAAAGGATGGGTGATATCGGCGCAGGTTCCACTGGCGTTCCGCGCTTCCCGTCGCTTCACAAATCCCAGTGGCTTACCGTCGTTGTCAATGACGGTAATGGCGCGAATATCGTGATCATCCATAATGCCGAACGCCTCGCTTAACGGCGTGGAAGGCCGCGCGGTAATGGTTGGCTGTTGGTCGGTAACATCGCCTGCGGAGACCAGTAGCAAACGCTTTAACGTTCTGTCCTGACCGACAAACGACCCGACAAACTCGTTAGCCGGTTTGGCCAGCAGTTCATCAGGACTGGCGCACTGTACAATTCGTCCCTGACGGAACACGGCGATACGGTCGCCGAGCTTTAGCGCTTCGTCGATATCATGGCTGACCAGCATCACGGTCTTTTTTAGCTTACGCTGCATATCCAGAAACTGGTTCTGGATCACTTCGCGGTTAATGGGGTCCACCGCGCCGAAGGGCTCATCCATCAGCAGTACCGGCGGATCGGCGGCCAGAGCGCGGATCACGCCAATACGCTGTTGCTGTCCCCCGGACATCTCCTTTGGATAGCGATGCAGAAATTTTCTGGCATCCAGCGCCACCATGTCCATCAACTCTTCGGCGCGTTGCTTGCAGTGTGCTTTGTCCCAACCCAACATGCGCGGCACAACGGTAATATTTTCTTCAATCGTCATATTAGGAAACAGGCCGATCTGTTGGATAACATACCCAATATTGCGGCGTAGCGTTACCGTATCCATATCGTTGGTATTCTCGCCGTTGATAAGAATATTACCGCTGCTGGGCGCGATCAGCCGGTTGATCATCTTTAACGTGGTGGTTTTGCCGCAGCCGGAGGGACCGAGTAAGACGCACATTTCGCCTTCCGGCACGTTCAGGTTGACGTTGTCGACGGCTTTTAGCGGCTGACCCTTTTTCTGTACAAATTGTTTGGTGAGATTTTCCAGTTTTATCATTATCGTATCCCCTTAGGTGTCAGTACGACTTGCAGACGATGCAACAGCCAGTCAAGCACAATCGCCAGTAGACAGATCATCAGCGCGCCGGCAATTAACATGCGAATATCGCTGCCGCTAATGCCGTTTAACAGTAGCAGCCCCAGACCGCCAGCGCCGATCACCGCGGCAATCGCCATCACGCCGATATTCATCACTACCGCGGTGCGGATACCCCCGAAAATAACCGGTAGGGCCATTGGGATTTCGACCCAGCGCAGCCGTTGCCAGAAAGTCATACCGATGCCGCGTCCCGCTTCACGCAGACCGGGCGGCAAACTATCAAGCGCAGTATGGGTATTACGGACAATCGGCAGTAAAGAGTAGAGAAAAACAGCCGTCACGGCGGGCAGAACGCCAATACCATGCCCGATTAGCGAAAAGAGCGGGATCATTAACCCAAACAGCGCGATAGACGGAATGGTAAGAAGTAGCGTAGCTGCGCCCAATACCGGCGTTGCCAGCCATTTGTGGCGTACAATCAAAACGCCTAACGGTACGCCGATGATAATCGCCAGACCGACGGCCAGCGCGACCAGCCAGAGATGCTGAAAGGTAAGGCTGGCGAGATAGCCTGCGTTATCCAGCATATAATGTATCGTATCCATAGGCGCTCCTTACAGCAGACCTTTGTCCTGCAAAAATTGATGGGCTACCTGTTGCGGCGTGCGATGCTCGATATCGACTTGGGCGTTTAGGGTCGATATCACATCGTTATTGAGCAGGCCGGAAAGGGTGTTTAAGGCGTCATCAAGGCCAGGATTGGCTTCCAGCACCTCTTTACGCACCACAGGCGTGACAGCGTAACTTGGGAAGAAGCCTTTATCGTCTTCCAGCACTTTCAGATCAAACCCTTTCACCCGTCCGTCGGTGGTATAGACCAGCCCGGCGTCAACCAGCCCATCCCGAACGGCGTTATAGACCAGCCCTGGGTCCATCTGTCGTATTTGCGGGCGATCGAGCTGCATCTGGTAGGCTTGCTGAAGGGGCTTCATCCCGTCGCTGCGCCCGGCAAATTCCAGATCGAGGCCGAGCATCCAGTTGTGGTCAGGATCGTTCTGCCGGACCTGTTCGATTTTTGCCACCATTTGCGAGATGGTGGTGATATTTTCCGACTCGGCGCGTTTGCGCTGCATCGCGAACGCGTAAGTATTGTTCATGTCAGCCGGTTTGAGCCATACCAGGCCCAGCTTCGCATCCAGGCGTTTTACCGTGTCGTAGGTTTCCTGTGGACTCATGCGCTTATCGATACGGTTGAAAATAATCAGCGATGTACCGGTGTATTCCCAGGTAATATCAATTTGTTTATTCACCATCGCATTGCGTGAAATCACCGCGGCGATATTGGTTTGCGGCTGAACCTGAAAGCCTTTCTTCTGCAAATACTGAACGGTCATAGCGGAAAGAATATGCTGCTCGGTAAAGCTTTTGGTGGCGAGAACCAGCGGCGCGGCCTGCGTCTGGCTACTGAACAACAGCGTTGCGGCAAGCCATCCTAACAGGTGTTTTTTGAATCTCATTTAACGCTCCTTATTGTTATTTATGCGTTCAGACGGTATGAGGGCTAAGGCGTCGCCCAAACCAGGCAAGCAGAGTGTCAAGAATCAGCGCGAATAACGCCGTGGCCGTTGCGCCGAGGATCAACGTCGGAAAATCGTTGAGATAAATTCCCGGGAAAATCAGCTCGCCGTAGCTGCTGGCGCCAATCAGAAAGGCCAGCGGCGCGGTGCCGACATTGATGGCGGTCGCGATGCGAATACCGGACAGCATCACTGGCCACGCATTAGGTAGCTCTACCTGGCGAAGTCGCTGCCATTTTGTCATCCCAATCCCGTTCGCCGCTTCAATCAGTGAGGCGGGAACGGAACAGAGGCCCGCATAGGTATTGCGGACGATAGGCAGAAGGGAGGCCAGAAATAGCGCGACAATGGCGGGCGTATCGCCGATCCCGATAATCACCATCGCTAAGGCCAGGACGGCCAGCGGCGGCAAGGTATTACCAACATTAAAGATTTGCATGACATATTCAGCAAATCCCTTTGCCGCAGGACGGCTGAGTAAAATCCCACTCGGGATACCGACCAGTAAAGCAAAAAACATGGACGTAAAGACCAGCATCAAATGCCGTTGTCCGAGATACAGCAGATCGACCTGACGCGCTTTCAGCGTCTCCAGACCGATTCCCCAGATAAACAGCGCCAGTAACAGCAGAATGACGATAGTGAACCCAAGTACGCGTTTTAGGGTGAGGGTGTGCATTGCGGTGTGTCTCCCTGTTTGCATGTGTTATGGCGACGTTAAGAGTCGCGTGTTGTTATGCCATGTTTCGGCAGGGTGCTTTGAGCTATAGCAACAGGTCGGGAAGGATTCCAGCGGAGCGTGATGTTTAACACTGTTAAACATCTATTAACAATTATGTTTTGCCCTTATGCGGCTTAGCGTGAACATTCACGATAAAGAATTATCTTAAAAATAGAAGCGTTGTGTGACGTTGTCACTTTTGGTAGATAAAAATAGGCCGCAATGGGAGAAAAGGCAGGTAAAATCCTGCCTTTTGTGAGGATTAACGGAATAACGGTTTTACAGCGACGGGAATAATGAGTTGAGCTTGCCATTGCGCCAGCGTCAGACGCGCCAGTTGCCCCAACGCCTGATAAAACGGATGCCCGGCATGATCGATAAATACGTCCAGAAAGCGGGACGACCACGGAAACAGATGCCAAGCCAGGAGTTGTTCGCATTCATGATGACGATCATTCTCGGCAAGCCAGGCCGCCAGCAGCAACAGCGACCCAAAATGATCTTCTGGCTCGTTTTGCTGCATTTCAAATTGAATTCCGTTTTCGCGCATCCACTGACGTAGCGCCAGCGTAGAATCGCCAAATAATACGCTCTCACGATCCAGCCAGACGGAACCCCACGGCGGAGACGGCAGAGCGTAAGGGCCGATAAACAGACGCTGCCAGGCCTGTGGCAACGACTCTTTGCTATGGGTCTTAAACATAGCCGCCACAGGCGCAAGCGCCTCGGCATCAAGCGGCCACTGCGCCTGCCAGTCGTCGGTTAATAGCGCCTGGACCAGAGGAGCGGTTTCGTGGCTTTCCGGCGAATAATAAAACAACGCGCCAAGAACACGCGCCGTTACTGAAAAATCATCACGTTGTAAAAAAGTGGTCATTCAAACAATCCCGAAAGGTGCGGGTCGCCCCGCACGCATAAATTAACCTGCGACGGCCATACCTACGGTCATATGCAGGCCATAAAAAAGTCCGCGGCCAATAATTTCGCCTGCCAGCACCAGCACGACACCGAGCAGCAAACCAACGGTATGCGGTTCGCGGCGACGGATTAGCGGACATAGCCAGCAGCCTAATCCGGCAGCAAGCAAGACAATGCGCCAGACCTGTAGCATACCGTAATCCGGTGCGAGATGGCTGGCCTGTTGCACGGAACTGTGAATGGTTGAGAGAGACAGTCCTTGTAGTACGATGACCGCCACGCACACCACCAACGCCAGGCCGCTAATACTGGCAAACGTCACGCTGCAAAATGGGACGCGCGCGATGCGTAGCAGTAGCGCCGCAAACACCGGGCCGCACAGGAATGCCGTGAGGAAAAAGGCCAGCGTGGTGTAGCCATTATACCAGGTTGGCACGGTATCTATCTGATAAACGAGCGTCATTGCCCAGATGAATGCAACGCCGAGCGCCATACTGACCAGCAGCCACACTTTACCCAGCGCTGGGGGCATTTTACCGAGTACCGCCACCAGCCACCAGATGCCGCCTACGGCAAAGAACACCGATCCTGCGGCGATTTCATTACTCAGTGCGGAAGCGCCTACGCGGTTAAGCGAGTTAAACGCGCGCATCGGCGAGCCGAGATGCATAATCGACGCGAGGAATCCCAGTCCCATCACCAGCCACAGAAAAAACATGCTGCGCACGATGCGCTGACGGGCGATGGTATCGTCTTTTGCCGTCAGCCAGCCCAGTCCGCTAACGATTAACGCGCCGACCACGCACTGACCAAAGACCGTGAAGATCATCAACGGCCATTCATGCCATCCACTTCCCATCTTATACCTCCTTCGGATTGGCCAGATAACCGGTAGTGTCCCCGGTCGGGCGGCTGTTGGCGTTGGGTTTAATCACAATATTCGGCTTCGTGAAATGCGCGCGCGGCAACGGCGCGACGGCAGCCAGATCACCGTGTTTTTTACGCAGTTCGTCTATCGGGCCAAAATCCAGCGCCCGCAGCGGGCAGGATTCCACGCAAATCGGTTTCTTGCCTTCCGCCACCCGGTCATAACAGCCGTCGCACTTAGTCATATGACCTTTGGCCGCGTTGTACTGCGGCGCGCCGTACGGGCAGGCCATGTGGCAGTAGCGGCAGCCGATACAGACCTCTTCGTTCACCACCACAAAACCGTCATCGCGCTTGTGCATCGCGCCGCTCGGGCAGACTTTGGTACAGGCCGGGTCTTCGCAGTGGTTGCATGAAATGGAGAGATAATAGGCAAAGACGTTCTGGTGCCAGACACCGTTATCTTCCTGCCAGTCACCGCCTGCATACTCATAAATGCGGCGGAAGCTGACATCCGGGGTCAAATCTTTGTAGTCCTTGCAGGCCAGTTCGCAGGTTTTGCAACCGGTGCAACGACTGGAATCAATAAAAAATCCATACTGGGTTGTCATCGGTTACTCCTTACGCCTTTTCAACCTGAACAAGATTACTGTGTGACGGATTACCTTTCGCCAGTGGGGAAGGCCGGTGCGACGTCAGAATGTTAATGGAGCCGCCGCGATCGACTTTGTCGCCAAACATGTCGGCATTTAACCAGGCGCCCTGGCCGATAGCGGTGACGCCAGGCAATATGCGCGGCGTGACTTTTGCCAGAATGAGCATCTCTCCATTCTGGTTAAAGACCCGCACGGTGTCGCCATGCTGAATGCCGCGCGCTTGCGCATCAATCGGGTTGATCCAGATCTCCTGCGGACACGCCTGTTGCAGGACGTCGATATTGCCGTAGCTGGAGTGGGTACGCGCTTTATAGTGGAAGCCGGTTAGCTGTAGCGGGTAGCGCTGACGAAGCGGATCGTCCCAACCGTCAAAGCCTGGCGTATAGGCGGGTAAAGGATGGATAATCTCATCTTTCTTCAGCTCCCACGTGTTGGCGAGGGTTGCCAGACGCTCGGAATAGATTTCGATTTTACCGGACGGCGTTTTCAGTGGGTTGGCGGCAGGGTCTTCGCGGAATGAGCGGAAAGCGACGTAGTGCTCCTCCGGGCATTTTTTCTTGAAAATCCCTGTCTGTTTCATCTCTTCGTAATCCGGCATTTCCGGGTTACGCGCTTTGGTTTTTGCGTGCAGGTATTTGACCCACTCATGCTGCGTGCGGCCTTCTGTGAAGGTCTGGTATACGTCCGGACCAAGCCGTTTAGCCACTTCACTGAGCGTCCAGTAAATGGGCTTTCTTTCAAATTTCGGCGAGGTGGCGGGCTGACCAAGAATGACATAGCCCATATTGCCTGCGGATTCGTGGGAAATCAGATCTTCCTGCTCGGTCGGCATTAAATCAGGCAGCAGAATGTCGCAATATTTTGCCGACGCGGTCATAAAGTGCTCGATGCCGACGATCATTTCACATTTACTATCGTCCTGAAGCACCTCGTGGGTGTGGGCGATATCGCCATGCTGATTGATCAGCGTATTACTGGCGTAGCACCACAAAAATTTGATCGGCACGTCGAGCTTGTCTTTTCCCCGCACGCCGTCGCGTGTGGCGGTCATTTCCGCGCCATGATCGATAGCGTCGGTCCAGGTAAAGACCGAAATCTGGGTTTTTACCGGGTTCTCAAGCATAGAAAACCATTCGACGCCCAGATCCCAGGTGCCTTCGCGCACGCCGGAATTACCGCCATTTATGCCGACGTTACCGGTGAGTACAGACAACATGGCGATTGCGCGTGCGGTCTGCTCCCCGTTAGAGTGGCGTTGCGGTCCCCAGCCCTGGCAAATGTAAGCCGGTTTCGCCGAGCCGATTTCCCGCGCCAGTTGAATGATTTTTTCCGCCGGAATACTGGTAATCTGCGCGGCCCATTGCGGCGTTTTGGCGATACCGTCGTCGCCCTGACCCAAAATATAGGCTTTATAGTGCGCGTTACGCGGGGCCGAGGCGGGCAGAGTGGTTTCGTCGTAGCCGATGCAGTATTTATCCAAAAACGGTTTATCAATAAGATCTTCGGTAATCAGCACCCAGCCGATTGCCGCCGCCAGCGCGCCATCGGTACCTGGGCGAATCGGCAGCCACTCGTCTTCGCGGCCGGCGGCAGTGTCGTTATAACGCGGGTCAATCACGATCATCCGGGCGTTGGAGCGTTCGCGCGCCTGTTCGACATAGTATGTCACGCCGCCGCCGCTCATACGTGTTTCCGCGGGGTTATTGCCAAACATCACCACCAGTTTTGTATTGGCGATATCATCCGGACTATTGCCGTCGTTGCCGCCAAACATATAGCTCATGGCCGCGCTGATTTGGGCGGTGCTGTAGCTACCGTAACGGCTGAGATAGCCGCCGCAGGCGTTCATCAGGCGATACGGTACGTTAGAATTGGTAATATTGCCGCCGTCCACGCCGGTACCGTAAAGGACATGTACCGCTTCGTTGCCGTAATCCTTGAGGATACGTTTCAGGTTATCGCCGATGGTATCCAACGCTTCATCCCAACTGATACGTTCGAATTTGCCTTCTCCTCGTTTACCAACGCGTTTCATCGGATATTTCAGGCGATCTGGATGATTCATCCGGCGACGAATAGAGCGACCACGCAGGCAGGCACGTACCTGATGGTTGCCATATTCATCGTTGCCCGTGGTATCCGACTCAACCCAATATACGGTGTCATCTTTTACGTGCAGGCGCAGCAGGCAGCGGCTGCCGCAGTTAACGGTACATGAACTCCAGACCGCTTTTTCTGCCACATTGCCAGATGCGAAGTCTGCTGCGGCGTGGGCGATGCGGGAGAACGGAAGGGTGAAAGCGCTACTGGCAAGCGCAAGGCTACCGATAGCGGAGGTTTTCACCAGGCTTCGTCGGCTGATACTGGCCGCCATTAATGCCTCAGGGTTGGTGATTTTCATAACAGCTCACTATGCTCATCCAAAAAAGAGTTTTAAATGTCGTTGTGTTCGCAAAACGGGGAGCTCCGGGCGCGTAAAAACGTCCCGGAGCAGGCGGCTTAGATTTTTTCGATTTCCACCAGATTTGTATGTTGAGGATTCCCTTTTGCCAGGGGGGAAGGACGCAGCGTCGTGAGCGTATTGATGCAGGCGCCGTGGTCAATTTTATCGCCAGCCATATCCGCATTATGCCATGCGCCCTGACCCATCGCGCTGACGCCCGGCAGAATACGCGGCGTGACTTTGGCGGGTAGACGCACCTCTCCACGATCGTTAAAGACGCGAACCCTATCGCCATTCGCGATACCGCGTTTTTGCGCATCAAGCGGATTTATCCACACCTCCTGGCGACAGGCGGCCTGCAGAACATCAATATTGCCGTAGCTTGAATGGGTACGGGATTTATAGTGAAAGCCAAACAGCTGTAGCGGGAAGGTGCTCCGTTTCGGATCGTCCCATCCTTCAAAAGTAGGGGTATAAATCGGCAGTGGGCTTATCACGTCGCCTTCCGCCAGCTCCCAGGTACTGGCGATGTGAGCGAGTTTGCTTGAGTAGATTTCGATTTTACCGGACGGCGTTTTTAACGGATTGGCCTGCGGATCTTCACGAAATTTTTTATAGGCGACAAAATGGCCGTTGGGATCTTTACGTTTATAGATGCCCATTTTTTTTAGATCGTCATACGCGGGCAATGCCGGATCTCTTGCCTGCATTTTGGCGTACAGATATTGCAGCCATTGCGCCTGTGTACGGCCTTCGGTAAACCGCTGATACACATCGTCGCCGAGGCGTCTGGCGATTTCGCTGAGTACCCAGTAGATGGGCTTGCGCTCGAACTTAGGCGTCGTCGCCGGTTGGATAAAAATCAGATATCCCATATTGCCGGCGTAATCATTGGGGATGATATCCTCCTGTTCGACGGTCATGAGATCCGGCAGTAAAATATCGGCGTACTTCGCGGAAGAGGTCATAAAATTGTCGATGACCACAATCATTTCGCATTTCGTTTCATCCTGAAGAATTTCATGGGTTTTATTAATATCCGAATGCTGATTAATCAGGGTGTTGCCAGCGTAGTTCCATAGAAATTTGATCGGGACATCCAGCTTATCTTTGCCACGTACGCCGTCGCGCAGGGCGGTCATTTCCGGGCCGCGCGCAATGGCGTCCGTCCAGCTAAAGCAGGAGATGGCGGTTTTAACGGGATTCTCCAGGACCGGCAGACGTTCAATGGTAATGGTGTAAGTGGATTCGCGTGCGCCGCTATTACCGCCATGAATGCCGACGTTGCCGGTCAGAATCGGTAACATGGCGATGGCGCGAGCGGTTTGTTCGCCGTTCGCCTGACGCTGCGGGCCCCAACCCTGACAGATGTAGGCCGGCTTGACGCTACCTATCTCGCGCGCCAGTTTGATAATCCGATCGGCGGGGATGCCGGTAATATGCGATGCCCACTGCGGCGTTTTGGCGATACCGTCCTCGCCCTGGCCCAAAATATAAGCCTTATAATGGCCATTGGGGGGCGCGTCAGCCGGAAGGGTCTTTTCATCGTAGCCGATGCAATAGTTGTCGAGAAAAGGCTGGTCAACGAGATTTTCGTTAATCAATACCCAGGCAATTCCCGCCACCAGCGCGGCGTCGGTGCCGGGGCGAATCGGTATCCACTCGTCTTCACGTCCGGCAGCGGTATCGGTATAGCGCGGATCTATCACGATCATGCGCGCATTTGAGCGTTCACGCGCTTGCTCCAGAAACCAGGTAATGCCGCCGCCGCTCATGCGTGTTTCAGCCGGATTATTGCCGAACATGACCACCAGTTTACTGTTTTCGATATCAGACGTGCTGTTGCCGTCGTTGGAGCCATAGGTGTAGGGCATGGCGCAAGAAATTTGCGCGGTACTGTATGAGCCGTATTGATTCAACGAACCGCCGTAGCAGTTCATCAAGCGCTTCACCGGCGAGGCGGCAGGCGACGAGCGGGTTATGTTGCCGCCTACGAT
The DNA here is from genome assembly GCF_046567715.1 of Salmonella sp. 741265116_PST. Classification (NCBI taxonomy): domain Bacteria; kingdom Pseudomonadati; phylum Pseudomonadota; class Gammaproteobacteria; order Enterobacterales; family Enterobacteriaceae; genus Salmonella; species Salmonella sp. 741265116_PST. Next base: position 229,577 of record NZ_JBKFPH010000002.1, read on the forward strand.
GCCAGATGAATAGTGGATATAGACGGCTTCATTGCCGTAGGTCTCTACGGTCTTTTTCAGGCTGGCGCTAATGGTGTCCAGAGCTTCCTGCCAGCTAATGCGTTCAAATTTGCCTTCGCCGCGGCGGCCAACGCGTTTCATGGGATAGTTAAGGCGATCCGGATGGTTAATGCGCCGACGGATTGAACGGCCCCGCAGACAGGCGCGAACCTGATGATTGCCGTAGACATCGTCGCCAGTGTTATCAGTTTCAACCCACCAGACTTCATTATCTTTTACATGCAGACGCAGGGCGCAGCGACTGCCGCAGTTGACCGAACAGGCGCCCCAGACGATTTTATCTTCTTCGTTGCGCATGGCCTGCTGCACCGCCGCGGCCGCGGTACGCATCCCAAACGGTAAAGATACGCCTCCGGCAGCCAGCGCCAGTGTGCCAAGCGCCGCTGATTTCACTAACGTCCTGCGGCTAACGCCTGTTTGTTGCTTTTCTCCGGGCATCACTCACTCCATTGTCGTTATTGTTTCGCTATATATTGATAACTATAACGAAATTATTAACATGCTAATGATGTAATGAGTTTACCCCTTTGGGAGTAAGGATTATTAATCCATGTCAAAGAGCGTTACCCTCCGGACCCGGAGGGCAGGAGGAAGTTATTGCGGTTCGGCGGATGAACCGTCCTGAGCGGGAGAGGTATTGGCTGGCGCATTGCCGCTGCTGGTGCGGGTATAAAGAATTTTATGCGTGTCGTTCGCGCAATGGCCCACCACCTGTGAGTCCGGCTGATCGGCCTGGTCGTTAGGAACGATAGTGAGCGTAAAATTATCCGCCGGCACGCCGTTATTGATGATACGTTGTTCAATATCGCTTTTTACTCTCTCGCACGATCCCGGTGCCGCCATCACCAGCGAGGGGGCGCTAACTAACGCCAGAGCGGCTATTGCAGTTGCGATTTTCATCATGAACTCCTGTGATTAATGACGATGTTCTAAGCTTAGCATTTTTCGTGTAAATAACTGTATTTGCTAATATGATGATAAATATCTTTTCATCCTGGTGACACGCGTGAAGAAACCCCTTTTACTGACGTTATTGTGCATGATACTGGCAGGTTGTGATAATCCGAAATCCCCTGAGGCTTTTACGCCGGAAATGGCCAGTTTTTCGAACGAATTTGATTTTGATCCATTACGTGGTCCGGTAAAGGATTTCAGCCAGACATTGATGAGTGAGAATGGTGAAGTGGCGAAGCAGGTCACCGGTACGCTTTCACAGGAAGGCTGTTTTGATACGCTTGAGTTACACGATCTGGAGAATAACACGGGGCTGGCGCTCGTGCTGGATGCCAATTATTACCGGGATGCTCAGACGCTGAAAAAAAAGGTGCAGTTACAGGGGAAGTGTCAGCTGGCGGCGTTGCCTTCGGCGGGCGTGACCTGGGAGACGGACGACAACGGTTTTGTGGTATCGGCGACGGGCAAAGAGATGAAAGTCGAGTACCGCTATGATAGCGAAGGCTATCCGCTAGGTAAGACAACGATAAACTCGCAGAATACGCTCTCTGTGACGGCACAACCCTCCGCGGACCCCCGTAAAAAACTGGATTACACGGCAGTCAGCCGGGTGGATGATCGACAGGTCGGCAACGTCACACAGAGCTGCGAATATGATGCGTACGCGAACCCTGTTGACTGCCGGCTTGTTATCGTCGATGAGAGCGTTAAGCCGGCAGTGTCCCACCATTACACCATTAAAAATCGTATCGATTACTACTAAACCGGGCGCGGTGCGACCCTCCGTGACTACCGCGCCGCGTTTACTGCGCGGTGGGTTTCAGGAGCGTAGAACCGGACGTTTTATGTTCATCCAGATACTGCTGCTGGAAGATACACATGCGGATGGTGTTACGGTATTCGCCGTTAATGAAGAACTCATGAATCAGCTCGCCTTCTACTCTAAACCCGAGTTTACGGTAGATGTGAATCGCTTTTTCATTCTCTTTATCGACGATCAAATACAATTTATACAGATTGAGTACGGTAAATCCGTAATCCATCGCCAGTTTGGCCGCGCGTGACGCCAGGCCTTTTCCCTGGTACTCCGGCGAGATAATAATCTGAAATTCCGCCCGCCGATGCACATGGTTAATTTCCACCAGTTCTACCAGCCCGGCGTTTTCACCGTCACATTCGACGACAAAGCGCCGTTCGCTTTGGTCATGGATGTGTTTGTCGTAGAGATCCGACAGTTCGACAAAAGCCTCATATGGCTCTTCAAACCAGTAACGCATAACGCTGGCATTATTATCAAGCTGGTGGACAAATCGTAAATCTTCACGCTCAAGCGGGCGCAGCCTGACCTTGTAGTCACTTGTCATACTGTATCCTTACACTTCCTTTTAGTTATCCTGCATCAGGGCGTAATAACGCGACCTGTACGACGATCCAGACACCGCAGCGTATTGGGTTCCCAATAGGCGTTGATGTTGGCGCTTTGCTCGCATTTATCGCGGTTATCAAAGGCGGCATCGGCTTTGTCCCACTCTTTTTCTGCGCGGGTATTCACTTTCTGACGCAGACTGCGAGTGTCGTTCCATTGTTCCTTTTCCATCGCCGCTTCCTGACGACTTTGTGCGCTATCTCCCGATTCAATCACCAGTTTACTGGTTTCAGCGAATGCGGAAGTAGTATATACAACGGCCGCCAACGTAAGCATTGCCGTCAGGCACAGGCGTTTGCTCAGCGTATTGTTCATCACAACATCCTTTCATTAGAGGGGAAAAAGCGGTAAACCACCTGTAAATTCTACACCAATCCTTATGCCTGGCATATACACAAGAATGGCCGGATAACCGTAACGATATTCTGTTGTATTATCACTTATCATTTCGTAACCAAATGAATCTCATGCTAAAGACGACTCTGCTTTTCTTTGTCACCGCCCTCTGTGAAATCATTGGATGTTTTCTTCCCTGGCTATGGCTTAAGCGCGGCGCCAGCGTGTGGTGGCTTCTGCCCGCCGCCGCGTCACTTGCGTTATTCGTCTGGCTTTTGACCTTGCATCCGGCGGCGAGTGGGCGGGTTTATGCGGCTTACGGTGGGGTATATGTCTGTACTGCGCTCCTGTGGTTACGTGTTGTCGATGGCGTCCGGCTCACGGTTTATGACTGGTGCGGCGCGCTGATCGCGCTGTGTGGAATGCTGATTATCGTCGTCGGATGGGGACGTACGTAACATTGCCGCGCGACCAGAACATTTTGTGATCTGGCAGCGCTTTTTACATTAATATACTTGTATGGTAGTAGCTCAGTTGGGTAAATTTCCTGCATCCCATAATGCGATGTAAGGAATAAACATGAAGATTGTAGGGGCTGAAGTTTTTGTTACGTGTCCAGGGCGTAACTTCGTCACCTTAAAGATAACCACGGAAGACGGGATCACCGGTCTGGGGGATGCCACCCTGAACGGACGCGAGCTCCCGGTGGCCTCGTACCTTACCGATCACCTGTGCCCACAGCTCATCGGGCGGGATGCTCGCCGCATCGAAGATATCTGGCAGTTCTTCTACAAAGGCGCGTACTGGCGCCGTGGCCCTGTCACCATGTCCGCCATTTCCGCGGTTGATATGGCGCTATGGGATATTAAAGCCAAAGCCGCCAATATGCCGTTGTATCAGTTACTCGGCGGCGCTTCGCGTGAAGGCGTCATGGTGTATTGCCATACCACAGGCCACACCATCGACGATGTGCTGGAAGACTACGCGCGTCATAAAGAGCAAGGGTTCAAAGCAATCCGCGTGCAGTGCGGCGTTCCGGGGATGAAAACCACCTACGGCATGGCGAAAGGCAAGGGGCTGGCCTATGAGCCCGCGACAAAAGGCCAGTGGCCGGAAGAACAATTGTGGTCAACGGAAAAGTATCTCGATTTTACGCCAAAGCTGTTTGACGCCGTGCGTAATACGTTCGGTTTTAATGAACATCTTCTGCACGATATGCATCACCGGCTGACACCTATTGAGGCTGCCCGCTTTGGCAAATGTATTGAAGACTATCGTTTGTTCTGGATGGAAGATCCGACGCCGGCTGAAAATCAGGCGTGCTTCCGCCTCATCCGCCAGCATACGGTCACGCCGATTGCGGTAGGCGAAGTCTTTAACAGTATCTGGGATTGCAAACAGCTCATTGAAGAGCAATTGATTGACTATATCCGCACCACGATTACCCATGCCGGTGGTATTACCGGCATGCGCCGCATTGCCGATTTTGCCTCGCTCTACCAGGTGCGTACCGGTTCGCATGGGCCGTCCGATCTGTCGCCGGTTTGTATGGCCGCGGCATTACATTTCGACCTGTGGGTGCCTAACTTTGGCGTGCAGGAGTATATGGGCTACTCCGAACAGATGCTGGAGGTTTTCCCGCATAACTGGACGTTCGAGGGCGGCTATATGCATCCGGGCGACAAGCCAGGACTGGGCATTGAGTTCGATGAAAAACTGGCGGCGAAATATCCGTACGATCCAGCCTATTTGCCGGTGGCCCGCCTGGAAGACGGCACACTGTGGAACTGGTAAGGAGCGAAGAATGAAAAGCATCGTAATCGAAAAACCGAATACATTAATTATCGAAACGCGCGCGCTTCCGCAGCCTGCGCCGGGTGAAGTTCGTATTAAAGTGAAACTGGCGGGTATCTGCGGTTCCGACAGTCATATTTATCGGGGACATAATCCCTTTGCAAAATATCCCCGTGTCATAGGCCATGAATTTTTCGGTGTCATCGACGCGGTAGGCGACAACGTCAATCGTGACCGGATAGGAGAACGGGTATCCGTCGATCCGGTGATCAGTTGCGGGCATTGTTACCCTTGTTCAGTCGGTAAACCCAATGTGTGTACCTCGCTGGTGGTGCTGGGCGTGCATCGTGACGGCGGTTTCAGCGAGTATGCGGTGGCGCCGGCCCGTAATGCTCATCGCATACCGGACAACATCGCAGATCATCACGCCGTCATGGTTGAGCCGTTTACCATTGCGGCAAATGTGACGGGGCAGGTGAATCCGACCGAGCAGGACGTGGCGCTTATCTATGGCGCAGGCCCGATGGGACTGACGACCGTACAGGCGCTGAAGGGGGTTTATCAGGTTAAAACGGTCATCGTCGTTGATCGCATTGAAGAGCGTTTAGCGATGGCGAAGCAGAGCGGCGCTGACTGGACCCTTAATAATGGTCAACATTCACTGGCGGAATTTCTACAGCAGAAGGCGCTAAAACCGACCTTGATTGTCGATGCTGCCTGTCATCCCGCTATCCTGCAAGAGGCGATTACCCTTGCATCGCCTGCGGCACGCATTGTCCTGATGGGATTTTCCAGCGACCCGTGTGAGATTGTACAGCAGGGTATTACCGGAAAAGAGCTGGCTATTTATTCATCGCGTCTTAATGCCAATAAATTCCCGGTCGTGATTGACTGGCTGAATAAAGGGCTTATTGATCCGGATAAGCTGATAACGCATACATTTGATTATCAACATGTCACTGATGCGATTGAGCTTTTCGAGAAAGACCAGCGTCAATGCTGCAAAGTCTTACTCACGTTTGCGAAATAATATAAATAATTGCGAGTAAGTAGTACGCATCTTACCTCTTAGAGATTGCCTATATGACACAAATAAAGCATGAACGATCGACTCAGGATTTAGTGCGCGCTGCCGTATCTGGCTGGTTAGGCACCGCGCTTGAATTTATGGATTTTCAGTTATATTCGCTAGGCGCGGCTCTGGTCTTCCATGAAATATTTTTCCCGGAACAGTCTGCCGCGATGGCGCTTATTCTGGCAATGGGCACCTATGGTGCAGGTTATATAGCCAGAATTATCGGCGCCTTTGTTTTTGGCAAAATGGGCGACCGGGTCGGAAGAAAAAAAGTATTGTTTATTACCATCACCATGATGGGGATCTGTACCACGCTGATTGGCGTACTGCCGACGTATGCGCAAATCGGCATTTTTGCGCCAGTATTACTGGTGACATTGCGCATTATACAGGGGCTGGGTGCCGGGGCGGAAATTTCCGGGGCAGGTACTATGCTGGCCGAGTATGCGCCGAAAGGAAAGCGTGGCATCATTTCCTCGCTGGTCGCGATGGGCACCAACTGCGGTACATTAAGCGCAACGGCGATCTGGGCGGTGATGTTCTTTGCGCTTGACCGCGAACAACTGGTCGCCTGGGGATGGCGTATTCCTTTCCTGGCGAGCGTCGTTGTCATGATATTTGCGATCTGGCTGCGAATGAATCTGAAAGAAAGCCCGGTATTCGAAAAAGTAAGCGAAGGCGAAAAATCGCCAGCGTTAACGCCTGCGTCAGAAAATACATTGGGCGCGATGTTTACCAGCAAATCTTTCTGGCTGGCCACCGGTTTACGTTTTGGGCAGGCGGGGAACTCCGGGCTTATTCAAACCTTCCTTGCCGGATATTTAGTTCAGACGTTATTATTTAACAAATCTATCCCAACCGATGCGTTAATGATAAGTTCTGTAATTGGTTTTATCACTATCCCACTCTTGGGGTGGTTGTCCGATAAATACGGTCGTCGGCTGCCGTATATAATATTGAATATCTCCGCGATTATTCTCGCCTGGCCGATGCTGTCTATTGTGGTAGATAAAACGTATAGCCCTGGCGTTATTATGGCAGCGCTCATTGTTATTCATAACTTTGCCGTGCTGGGATTATTTGCGCTGGAAAACATCACCATGGCGGAAATTTTCGGATCGCGTAATCGCTTCACCCGGATGGCGATTTCAAAAGAAGCAGGGGGGCTGGTGGCGGTTGGCTTTGGCCCCGTCCTCGCAGGGATCTTTTGTAACATGACCGATTCCTGGCTGCCCATCTTAATTATGCTGGTGCTCTACTCGTGTATTGGTCTGATTTCTGCGCTGTTGATGCCGGAGGTCAGAGATCGCGACCTGAGTTTGCCTGAGGATGCGGCGGAAGCGACAGCGGCAGAGAAGTTACGCCACTCCGTAACCCAGACGAGTTAAATCGTGTCGACGGTATGGCCGGAACGCTAATGCGGTTTCGGCCATGCTGTCAGGTCACTTTTATGTCATTAGCGTAAATCCAAATGTACCAGGGCAGGCGTTACTCTGCGACTGTTCCGCTTTCAGAATATAGAGGTTATAAAATGCAAAACAGGCTTTTATCGGCAAAGGCGACGCTTCCTGATTACGATCGTGCGGCGCTGGCAGCGCGGATGGTCCATCTCGGTTTTGGCGCGTTTCATCGCGCGCATCAGGGGGTTTATACAGATATTCTGGCTGCGGAGCAGCATAGCGACTGGGGTTATTATGAGGTTAACCTTATTGGCGGCGAACAGCAGATTGCCGATCTAAAGCAGCAGGATAACCTCTATACCGTGGCGGAGATGTCGGCGGAAACCTGGACGGCGCGTGTGGTGGGCGTCGTCAAAGCGGCGTTGCATGTTCAGGTTGATGGTCTGGAACGTGTGCTGGCGGCGATGTGCGAACCGCAAATAGCGATTGTGTCTCTGACCATTACCGAGAAAGGGTATTGTCATTCGCCAGCCACGGGCCAACTTCTGCTGGAACATCCCATGATTGCCGCCGACCTGCAAAATCCGCATCAACCGCTAACGGCACCGGGTATTATTGTCGAAGCGTTAGCGCGTCGTAAAGCCGCAGGCTTACCGGCATTTACCGTGATGTCCTGCGATAACATGCCGGAAAATGGGCATGTGACGCGTCAGGTTGTGACGGCTTACGCCCGGGAGGTGGATGCGGAACTGGCGATATGGATCGAGCAAAACGTGACATTTCCGTCAACCATGGTTGACCGGATTGTCCCTGCGGTCACGCCGGAGACGCTGGATAAAATCGAACAACTGACCGGCGTGCGCGATCCGGCGGGCGTCGCCTGTGAGCCGTTTCGTCAGTGGGTGATAGAAGATACGTTTGTGGCGGGTCGTCCGCAGTGGGAAAACGCGGGCGCGACGTTGGTCGCCGACGTGATTCCGTTTGAAGAGATGAAACTGCGAATGCTTAACGGCAGTCATTCTTTCCTGGCTTATCTGGGGTATCTTGCCGGCTATCAGCATATTAATGACTGCATGGATGACGACAACTATCGTCTGACCGCGCAAGCGTTAATGTTACGCGAGCAGGCTCCAACGCTGAAAGTCCAGGGGGTAGATTTACAGCGTTATGCCGATCAGTTGATTGCGCGTTACCGTAATCCGGCGCTGCGTCATCGTACCTGGCAGATTGCGATGGATGGCAGCCAGAAACTTCCGCAGCGTATGCTGGACTCCGTTCGCTGGCATCTTGCTAATCATAGCGATTTTGATTTGCTGGCGCTGGGCGTGGCGGGGTGGATGCGTTACGTTGGCGGCGTGGATGAGCAGGGCAAGGCCATCGACATTAGCGATCCGCTATTGCCAGTTATTCAGCGCGCCGTGGCAAACAGTGAAGAAGGCGCCAGTCGTGTTAAGGCGCTGCTGGGAATGGCTGAAATTTTCGGCAACGATTTGCCGCAGGCGGCGCGGTTTACGCAAAAAGTGCAAGAAGCCTATGACAGTTTACTGAGATATGGCGCGAAAGCGAGCGTGGCGAAATATGCCGAGCGGTTGAAATAGCGCAACAGAGACCCGGTAGCATTATGCTACCGGGAAGGCCGGGGCGGTTCTTAGCGGCCAGTGGTATCAGTTCATACCAAGACGAATCAGTTCGACCGGCGCGAATTTACCTTCACAACCTTCGACAATCACCGTTTTGCCGCGGCGAATTTGACCTGCATCCAGACCTTCGCTCTCAATGGCTTTGATAATCCCGGTATGGCCCGTGCCGCTGATCATGACCCGGCTACCGGTAGTGATTGCGTTACGGTTACGATCGTATGTCATCATGGTGTTTTCTCCTTTCAAACTTACTGCCAAAGCCCGCAGGTTTCCCCGCATGACGGGCGACATATAAATACGCTTATCGTTACGGATTTTTTTTGTTTTTGATCAAGCTCACGGCTTTTTAGGCGGGAATGTGCAGGGTGAGAAAGCGGAGAAGGCGTCTCACCCCGACGTTAAAGGGAGTTACTCTTCGCTAAACCAGCCGCTGTTTTCCTGACGGATAAGCTGAACGGATTCGCTAATTTCCTGCAAATGCTGGGTCATTGCGCTCTCAACCGCATTGCCGTCACGATTTTCCAGCGCGGAGAAAATATCATGGTGCTGGCGCAACAACATCTCCGGCGGAGAAACATGATCCAGACTCATATAGCGAACCCGGTCGATTGTCGCTTTGATATTTTCAATGGTATCCCACGCTAACTGGCAATCGGCGATCTGCGCCAGCTTTTGGTGGAAATCGTCATCAAGCTGGAAAAAATCATCAATCTGTTTGCGCTCGATGGCAATATGTTGCAGGTGCAGGTTTTGCGCCAGTTGATAGCACTGGTTGTCGGTGATCATCGCCGCCGCACGGCGGACCACCGCGCATTCGATAGCCTGCCGAACAAAGCAGCCATTCTGTACCTGAGAAAGCGAAATCTTATTCACATAACTACCGCGCTGAGGGCGGATCTGAATCAACCCATTTTCCGCCAGCTTTATAAAAGCCTCGCGTACCGGTTGACGCGAAACGTTAAAACGGGTTGAGACCTCTTTTTCTGATAGCGGTGTGCCAGGCGGGATCAGACAATGCACGATATCACGCCGAAGAATACGGTAAATTTGCTGGTTGACAGGCTGTGTAGGGTTAAGCTGCGTTTCGACGGTCATTCATTCTTACTTTTTAGGCGGTTGACCCGGATACTCTACCACTTTTCCGTGGTGGTCTATACCGATCATGTTCTTGGTTGCAGATACGTTTGCCAGGGATTACCCGGCCCGCAGACCGGGTATAACCCCTTAGCTACGGTGGACGCTGAGCCCTGCGAAGGATTGGGTAACAGGCATCATTTCAACGGTATTAATATTCACATGCGCGGGGAGTGTGGCCACCCACCATACCGCTTCGGTAATGTCTTCTGGCGTGAGCGCGGTGGTATTTTCGTAGGTTTTACCCGCTTTCTCATCGTCGCCTTTGAAACGGACGCTGGAAAACTCGGTACCGCCAACCAGACCCGGTTCAATGTCGGTCACGCGAACCGCCGTGCCGTGTAAATCCGTGCGCAAATTCAGGCTAAACTGGCGCACAAAGGCTTTCGTCGCGCCATAGACATTGCCACCAGCATAAGGCCAACTGCCGGCGGTCGAACCGATGTTAATGATATGACCGCGATTACGTTCGACCATTCCTGGCAGCACGGCGCGGGTCATATAAATTAAGCCTTTATTATTAGTATCGATCATAGTTTCCCAGTCTTCTACGCTGGCTTTATGCGCTGGTTCAAGACCCAGCGCCAGACCGGCGTTATTGACCAGCACATCAATATCGCGCCACTGCGCAGGCAGAGAGGCCATCATCTCTTCGATGGCCGCGCGGTTGCGCACGTCCAGTTGGGCGGTCAATACGTTCTCGCCAAGCTCATCTTTTAACGCTTGCAGGCGTTCATGACGACGTCCCGTGGCAATGACTTTATGTCCATTCTCAACAAAACGGCGTGCAATGCACTCGCCAAACCCTGCAGTTGCTCCAGTTACTAAAACGATCATCACACAGTTCCTCAACGCTTTTTGTGTTGTATTACCATAGCACGCGGCGTTTATGAAAGGGTAATCCTGGTTAACACGGTTGCGGTCAGCATAGGGGGAAGCTTACTCTTATGATCAACCTATTTTCAGGAGTGAAAAATGTCGACGAATCCTTTGTTAGACCAGAGTATGTTGCCCTATCAGGCACCGCGTTTTGATCGGATCAAAGATTGCCATTATCGTCCTGCTTTTGATGAGGGCGTGCGGCAAAAACGCGTGGAAATCGAGGCCATCGTCAATCATCCGGCGGCCCCTGACTTTACGAATACGCTTCTGGCGCTGGAGCAAAGCGGGGCGCTTCTGTCACGCGTCACCAGCGTTTTTTTCGCGATGACGGCCGCGCACACTAACGATGAACTCCAGCGGTTGGATGAGGCCTTTTCTGCCGAGCTGGCGGCGCTCTCCAACGATATTTATCTGAATAGCGCGTTATTCGCTCGCGTGGATGCCGTCTGGCAACAGCGTCACTCACTGGGGCTGGATGATGAGTCGCTACGGTTGGTCGATGTGATCCATCAGCGTTTTGTGTTGGCAGGCGCGCAGCTTGCCGAAGAGGATAAAGCGCGACTGAAGGTATTGAATACTGAATCCGCGACCTTAATGAGTCAGTTTAATCAGCGTCTGCTGGCGGCAAGTAAAGCGGGCGGGCTGGCGGTCGATGACGCGCATTGCCTGGCAGGATTAAGCCCGGAAGAAATGACCGTCGCTGCTGAAGCGGCGCGTGAAAAAGGCCTGGAGGAGCGCTGGTTCATTCCGCTCCTTAATACGACGCAACAGCCTGCGCTTGCTACGCTGCGCGATCGCCAGACCCGCGAAAATTTATTCGCAGCGTCATGGACTCGGGCGGAAAAAGGAGATGCCCACGATACCCGCGCTATCGTTCAGCGTCTGGTAGAGATTCGTCGCTGTCAGGCAAAACTGCTGGGTTTCCCCAATTATGCCGCATGGAAAATGGCCGATCAGATGGCGAAAACGCCGCAAGCCGCACTGAGCTTTATGCGTGGCATTGTGCCGCCAGCGCGTCAGCGTGTACTCAATGAACAGGCGGAAATTCAGAACGTCATTGATGGTGAGCAGGGCGGCTACACCGTTCAGGCCTGGGACTGGATGTTCTATGCCGAACAGGTACGGCGGGAAAAATATGCGTTAGATGAAGCGCAACTGAAGCCCTATTTTGCCTTAAATACGGTGTTGCAAGAGGGGGTTTTCTGGACCGCCAACCAGCTATTCGGCATCACCTTCGTCGAGCGTTTTGACATTCCGGTGTACCACCCTGATGTTCGGGTGTGGGAGATTTTCGACTCCAATGGTGTCGGCATGGCGTTATTTTATGGCGACTTCTTCGCGCGGGACTCGAAAAGCGGCGGCGCGTGGATGGGGAATTTTGTCGAGCAATCCACACTCAATGAAACCCGGCCCGTTATATACAATGTTTGTAACTATCAGAAACCTGTTGATGGGCAGCCTGCATTACTGCTTTGGGACGACGTTATTACGCTCTTCCATGAGTTTGGTCATACGTTACATGGTTTGTTTGCCGTCCAGCGTTATGCCACGCTTTCAGGTACCAATACGCCCCGCGACTTTGTCGAGTTTCCCTCCCAGATTAATGAGCATTGGGCGAGCCATCCACGTGTGTTCGAACGCTACGCGCGTCATGTCGACAGCGGTGAAAAAATGCCTGCTGATTTACAGGAAAGAATGCGCAAGGCGAGTTTATTTAATAAAGGTTACGATATGACTGAATTGCTCGGCGCCGCATTGCTGGATATGCGCTGGCATATGCTGGAGGAGAGCGTAGCAGAGCAGTCTGTCGCTGAGTTCGAGCAGCAGGCGCTGGCCGCCGAGCATCTTGATTTACCGGCAGTGCCGCCCCGCTATCGCAGCAGTTATTTTGCCCATATCTTCGGCGGCGGCTACGCAGCGGGATACTACGCCTACCTGTGGACGCAAATGTTAGCGGATGACGGTTATCAATGGTTTGTAGAGCAGGGCGGCCTGACGCGTGAAAACGGGCAGCGTTTTCGTGATGCTATCCTTTCCCGGGGGAATAGTACTGATTTAGAAACGCTTTATTCAGCCTGGCGTGGACATGAACCGCATATTGACCCCATGTTGCAATATCGTGGGCTCGATCACTAAGAGCCTATCCCATTAGGGCTATTTTACTTGCCATTTTGGACCTGGGCAGTGCTCGCCAAAACGCGTTAGCGTTTTGAACGCCGCTAGCGGCGGCCCGAAGGGCGAGCGTAGCGAGTCAAACCTCACGTACTACGTGTACGCTCCGGTTTTAGCGCGCTGTCCGTGCCCAAACTGGCTGCGCCAATAACGCCTGGTGGGATAGGCTCTAAGCTGATACGGTTGTTCAGCATTGTTGAACAACCGCCTGAAAATGAATCCTGCACTTATTTTACCGTGGTGGCTTGATTGCCAAATATTTATTACCGTTTCGCTATTAATATTTTCAAAAAAATATATTTTCCGCCATGCGACGGCATTATGTAAATAATGCAGAAATGAATTTGACACTGCGCACAAGGCGACTAAATTTAGAACTGTATCACATGATATGAGAAGGCATATCATATTTAAAACGCAACATTATCATGAGGATTATATTATGGCAGAACATCGCGGCGGTTCCGGTAACTTTGCAGAAGATAAAGAAAAAGCCTCAGAAGCAGGTCGTAAAGGCGGCCAGCATAGCGGTGGGAACTTTAAAAACGACCCACAGCGTGCATCTGAAGCGGGTAAAAAAGGTGGCCAGAATAGCCACAGTGGCGGACGGAAATCCGGCAATTAATTTTACTCCTGATATTTCTTGAATATATTCTGAAATATTGCGCATACGATGCGGGCCATAGGCTCGCATTTTTTATTCTGACCGGGAGTTATTCTTGCTGGTCAGATGAAATTATTGTTTATGCTTTCTTCGTTAACAGAAAAAGCAATTCAGCGAGGGCGAAGCGTACACATTTTTCTAATACTTCCTGACAATCTCCGTTGAAATGTTGTCGGCTTGTAAAAGCCGTATTGTTAATATTCCAGGCAAACCAAACGGTGCCCGCCGGCGTGCCATCTTCGCCGCCTTCCGGCCCGCCATAGCCGCTGATCGCTATGCTGATATTGACCTCAGCCTGATCCTTAGCGCCCTGTGCCATTTCAGTAACGACCGCTTCGCTGACGGCGGTATGTTCGGCAAGACTGTGGCGTTGTACGCGTAAAATTTTTGCTTTGGCTTCATCAGTAAAGGTGACATAGCCTACACCGTAAAATGAGGGCGTATCTTCTGCTGCGCATAATGCTGAAGCCAGTTTCCCGCCAGTGCAGGATTCTGCAGTGGTCAGACGGAGTTTCTGGTTAACCAGTAAATCACCAAGTTTTTTTGTCAGGCTATCGACGGATTCGGCTTCATCAAGGGTGACAATATCGTGCTGTTCTAATCTCATCGTTTATTTTTCCGTTACCAGAGACAAAAGAAATCTGTTCGTTCTTTTCAAGTATGGCATATTTATTTTATGACATTGTCAGTGAATGATTATTCTCCTGCGGCGATAACTGTCATTGATTATGCGTAAGGCCGTTATCCTCAAAAAATAAAGCCGATTATTCTGAATTGCTATCCAGACGTTGATGCATATGACTTCAGCTATGTGGCAAGTTAACTATTACGCCGTTACGCTTTCGCGCTCACCGGCGCTGATATCGGTTGCATATTAATCCGGATGGGTTGATTTTATTGCTTAATATTCTGCGGGTAAATTCATGTTTGTAAAAACTAAAAATAGCGGCCAGACTTAATACGTCAAATAGACGTTATTAAGGAGAGAGCATGAAACTACAGGTGGCTGCATTTTTAAGTTTTCTGATAATGCCTTACGCGCTAGCGGATGATCAAGGGGGATTAAAAAAAGACGTGGCACCGCCGCCGCCTCATGCTATTGAGGATGGTTATCGCGGTACGGATGATGCAGAAAAAATGACCATCGAACAGGCGAAAACCCTGCATGATGGCGCGACCGTTTCGCTGCGCGGCAACCTTATTGATCATAAAGGCGACGATCGCTATGTATTTCGTGATAAATCCGGCGAGATTAACGTGATAATTCCTTCCGCCGTATTTGATGGACGGGAAGTTCAGCCGGATCAAATGATCAACATTAACGGTAGTCTGGACAAGAAAGCGAAGGAACCGCTTGTTCGCGTGAACCGGCTGCAAAAATAACGCGCGCTAACCGGCAATCTCCAGGTCAGCCATACAGGGTACGCGGCTGGCCTGATACCATGAGTCTTGTAAAAACGCCTGGGGGACAAAAGGTCCCATAATGTCTTATTCAGGCCTGGTTGCGTATCGTTTAAGCTTCATTGATATTGACGGTGCTACAGTCATTAGCGATCCGTTATCCTCGCAAGAATTTGCCCGGTAGCGTATAAGCAAAACACAAATCTATCCATGCAAGCATTTACCGCTGGTGAACCGGCGGTTTTTTTTGCCTGCCATCCAGACAAAAGCGGCCCCTTGTGCAACGATGCAGCAAGGGGCCGGCTCTGCGAGGGATTATCTCCGTTCATTAATCATCCCATTTGTGACTGAACCAGGCGGCCAGAAATCCGGAAAATAAAATAATTCCTAATACAACGATAAAAAGGTTAATACTGCCTAACATCTCGTTTCTCCTTATTTTAGCGTGCATCCTCTTTTTTAAAAAACCTCGTACAGACTATAGTACTAATTTATACTTAAGCAAAGTCTGAATTGCGTATTTATTTTACTGGAAGGGTAAAGCATTAGAATATTTTCGTCAGTACCCAGGAATATTCCTGAATTACCGCAGTGACAGCAGATAATTAGCCTGCAATATATAGGGGTAACCCGGTGCGCCAGAAACGGCGCACATCACTGGCTGTAGATAATTAACAGGTGATAGCCTGTTGCGTAGGGGGAATCCGCATTCCTTTTAC
Source organism: Salmonella sp. 741265116_PST (assembly GCF_046567715.1). NCBI lineage: Bacteria > Pseudomonadati > Pseudomonadota > Gammaproteobacteria > Enterobacterales > Enterobacteriaceae > Salmonella > Salmonella sp. 741265116_PST. Next base: position 245,234 of record NZ_JBKFPH010000002.1, read on the forward strand.
CATCAGTGCCCAGGCGAACACAATGGCGATTATCAGGACAACGAAAAGCGACCAGGCGGGAAGCGTCGTCAGGATGACGCCGCTGGCCAGCGGGTTTACCGCCGCACCCAGCCAGCCCAGCGATTGCGCTGAAAAATAGCTGGCTTTCATCCCGGCAGGCGCAATGTTGTCAATTAACATATATTCGCCGGGGGCATAAATAATTTCGCCAATCGTGAATATTGCCGCTGAAAGCCCCCAAAAAAGCAGATTGTCGCCTGAAAAAATAAATCCGATGAGCCCGGCGATAAAAAAGACGGTGCCGGTCGTCATCATTGGTCGAATATTGATGGCGGTAAGTCGGCGGCCCACGGCGTATTGCAAACTGACCACAATAACCGCATTAACCGGCAGGACGACGGCTACCACTTTTTCCGCGAAGCCGCTATCGGCAACGACCATAACGTACTGTGAAATACAGGACGCAAAGGTGCCCCCCACAAAGGAGGCCAGAAATGCCGAAAGCGTAAACCACAATAATGCTTTGTCGCGCAGCAGAACGGAGGGAGACCAGATAGCGGCATTTTTCCCCTCGCTGGCGGCAACCGATCGTGTCACCCATACCTGAATAAAGACCAGCGGAAATGCGGAACAGATAGCGGCAAGCCAGAAGGGTAAATTGATGCTTTGCATCACCAGCAGCGTGCCGAGCGGCGGGCCAACCGTCCAGCCGATATTGAGTACGGTATAATTGAGCGAAAAAATCCGTGTTTTTGTTGTCGCGGTGAGGTTATCAGCGAACCAGGCCTTCAGGACGGTAGAAAAAACCGAATAGGCGCAGTTAATAAGCGCAAAAAGCAGGACAACCAGTACGACATTATGTACCATTGGGATGGCGATAAATCCGCAGGCGAAGGCGATAATCGCGAGTAGCATGTAGCGCTTTTTATCAAACTTGTCCGCCAGAATTCCAAAGCCAAGACTAAAAATGACGCCAATCGTTAACGCGCTGGTCAGCGCGTAGCCAATCAGATCCACGCCTAAACCGTACTGACGGTTAAGATAGATGGTCATAAAGGGGAGCGTGGCCCCGCGTCCAATCGTCAACAACAGCGATGAGGCGAGTAGAGCCAACGTCGAACGTCTCAATCCTGGATTCATTTTTCCTGCCTGAAATGGAGGTTACGTATCGGGACGTTTTAATCTACCGTGCCCGCAAAAGCATGATGTCTATGCGCTATAGCGTAGTCTTAACATACCATAACGCAGAATTTTGCCCATCGTGTATTGTTCAATGCCATGCTCACGGTAAAAAGAAAAGTCCTGTTATGGCGCACTAATTTCCGATAACTTACCTTTTTACAAAATTTTAATAATGACAGGGGCCGATGATGTCGCGTAAAGACGGTTTTTTGGCGTTACTGGTGGTTGTCGTATGGGGGCTCAATTTTGTTGTCATCAAAGTAGGCCTGCACCATATGCCGCCATTATTGCTGGCAGGATTACGATTTTTACTGGTGGCGTTTCCGGCAATTTTCTTTGTCTCCCGGCCTAAAGTCCCGCTTACGCTGTTGCTGGGCTATGGCCTGACGATAAGCTTTGGGCAGTTCGCCTTTCTCTTTTGCGCGATAAAGTTTGGTATGCCCGCAGGACTGGCGTCGTTGGTATTACAGGCGCAGGCCTTTTTTACCATGGCATTAGGGGCGTTTGTTTTTAGCGAGCGGTTACAACGTAAGCAGTTGGCGGGGATCGCCCTGGCGATTATAGGCGTACTGGTATTGATTGAAGCCAGTCTCAACGGGCAGCATATAGCGATGTCGGGATTTATGCTGACTCTGGCGGCGGCATTTAGCTGGGCCTGCGGCAATATCTTTAATAAAAAAATTTTGCAACATAGCCCGCGCCCGGCGGTGATGTCGCTGGTGATCTGGAGCGCGCTGATCCCGATCCTGCCGTTCCTGCTGTCATCGCTGCTACTGGAGGGGGCGGATCACATTACGCAAAGCCTTATTACCATTGATATGACGACAATATTGTCTCTGCTTTATCTGGCTTTTGTCGCCACTATACTTGGCTACGGCATCTGGGGCGCGTTACTGGGGCGCTATGAGACCTGGCGCGTGGCGCCGTTATCATTGCTGGTGCCGGTAGTCGGGCTGGCGAGCGCCGCAGTGTTACTCGGGGAAACGTTGACCGCGATGCAGCTTGCGGGCGCAGTACTGATTATGGCTGGACTCTATATCAATGTGTTTGGATTTCGTGTGCGCCGTACTACGCGCGTCAGGGGATGAGGCATTCGTGAGGTGATAGCGACGAACTCGTCATAGCCAGACGGTACTAAAAAAATGCCCCGTTAAACGGGGCAAAGAGGTTAAAGGTGTTGGTCGTTATAATAGGGCACGCCTAATTCGTCTGACTTATCGCTGTTCACGCTCACAGGGTGAAGGTCATTTGGCGGATCGCCCACACAGGGCAGAAGCATCACATCGCGGCTATTTTGCGCCACAAGTAACAAAGTTTGTTCTGCGAGGCCATATCCGGAGGCGATAAGTAACAGACCCGGCAGGGCGGGAAACAGCATTTTCATGGTGCTCTTCGCGTGGCGCATAAACAAACTAGCAGTTGCCATGGTTCAGCGGCAGCATATACCGTGATTCGCCATGCATATTGGTGATCCGGTATTTGTGTGGCGGCACATCAAAATAGTTTTTGAACGTCCGGGTCAATGTTTGCTGTGACTCAAAGCCATAGCGTTCCGCCAGATAGAGAATGGGCTCGTTGCTCTCTTTTAATTTTTGCGCGATTTCCGTCATTTTACGGCTGCGGATGTATTGGCCTAATGAATGACCGGTCTCTTTTTTAAACATCCGTTGCAGGTGCCATTTGGAATATCCTGAACGCTCAGACACTTTTTCCAGTGAGAGCGGCGACTCCAGGTTATCCTCGATCCAGTCCAAAATGCTATGAATAGTAATAGCGTCAGTGTTGCGTCTGGACATCGTCATACCTCTTTTTTGTCTACGGCAGAATTTTCTTGAGCAAATACTCAAGCGTTGCCACTTCGTCCGCCGTTAAGTTTTTTGTTAATTCCTGATGCAGGTCTTGCCCTGGTCGTTGATGACATTGCTCACAAATTGCCGCGCCGTCCGGCGTTAGCTTCACCAGTACGCCGCGTTTGTCATTAGGATTCGGCAGTCTTTCGATCCAGCCTTTGCACAGCAGGCGGTCGAGCATCCGCGTCAATGCGCCGAGATCGACAGACAGCACTTTTTTAAGTTCAACCGGGGTAATACATCCCGCGCAGCGTATCGAGCAAAGCACTTTAAACTGTGTTGCGGTGATATCCAGCGGGGATAAATAGTTATTTAACAGGCGATCTTTTTTTTGATTTACCATGTAGATCAAGCGACCCAGCGGAATGATTTCATTGAACAGATCACTGGTGCTTTTCAAAATAGTTGCCCCGGCAAGTAATTAATTTCGCCAGATACTATTGTCCAGGCAAGTATAAGTCAACTAAATGGATTGGCCGATGCCACGATTTGCTAAAAGGCGTCCGGGGTATTGTGCTGTGATAACCTGTAACTAATTGATAATTACAAGTTATAGGTTGTGGAGGACATTAACTTGTACACTGGCGAAATGGCGCGCCTGGGCAATTTCACTTTATACTTCCGGTTCATGAAACGCTGATGGGTAAGAGATAGTATTATGATGGATTTGTTTAAAGCGATTGGATTGGGGCTGGTCGTACTGCTCCCGTTAGCCAATCCGCTGACCACCGTGGCGCTGTTTCTTGGCCTTGCGGGCAATATGAATAGTGCGGAACGCAACCGGCAGTCCTATATGGCTTCGGTTTATGTCTTCGCTATTATGATGGTGGCGTACTATGCCGGGCAGTTAGTCATGAACACCTTCGGTATTTCGATCCCTGGGCTACGGATCGCCGGGGGGTTAATCGTGGCGTTTATCGGCTTCAGAATGCTTTTCCCGCAGCAGAAGGCGCATGAGTCGCCGGAAGCGAAAAGCAAATCGGAGGAACTGGCCGACGAACCGACGGCCAATATTGCGTTTGTTCCACTGGCTATGCCAAGCACCGCAGGACCGGGGACCATCGCAATGATCATCAGTTCCGCTTCCACGGTACGTCATGGCGGTGAGTTTCCCGACTGGGTCATTATGGTCGCGCCGCCGATTATTTTTCTTGCCGTGGCGGTGATTCTGTGGGGATGTTTACGCAGTTCTGGCGCTATTATGCGGCTGGTGGGTAAAGGGGGGATTGAAGCGATTTCCCGCTTAATGGGATTCCTGCTGGTGTGTATGGGCGTGCAATTTATTATCAACGGCGTGTTGGAAATTATTAAAACGTACCACTAAGGCGTATTTTTCGTCTGCCGGAAACCTGTTCCCGGCAGACGAATGTATTAATGCGGTTGTTCTTCCAGCGTCACTGGCCATTTGCGGAATATGAGCACAGCCCATACCAGTGCGGCACAGGCGGGTATGGTGCCAATATAGCCGATGGCCGACATTGACCAGTGCAAACTCACCTGATTGCCTACCAGCGCGCCAGCGCCAATACCAATATTAAAGATGCCTGAAAATAGCGCCATTGCGACATCGGTCGCGTCCGGGGCCAGCGCCAGTACTTTCACCTGCATACCGAGCCCTATCACCATAATCGCGATGCCCCAGAAAATGCTCAGTATGGCCAGATGCGCTTCGCTATCCGCCGCAGGCAGCAGCAGAAGCAGACAGACAACCAGCAGGGCAATAGCGATACTGACGAGCGACGAGGCATGGCGATTACCCAGTTTACCAAACACGAGGCTGCCGATGATCCCGGCGCCGCCGAGGATCAGTAACAGGACGGTAGCAAAATTCGCACTGAGCCCGGCGACATTCTGAACGAACGGTTCAATATAGCTATAAGCTGTGTAATGCGCAGTCACCACAACGACGGTCAGTACATAGAGGCTCATCAGCGCCGGGCGTCGGAATAGCAAAGGTAAACTTTTTAGTGAGCCGGAATGCTCGCTCGGCAATTTCGGTAGAAGCTTAATCAGACATAACAGCGTCATTAATGCGCCCATGCCGATGGCAAAAAAGGTGGTGCGCCAGCCAAAATACTGACCAACAACGCGACCTATCGGCAGCCCAAGCACCATGGCCAACGCGGTGCCGGTCGCTATCAGACTTAATGCCTGCGCGCGTTTCCCGGCAGGGGCCAGGCGGATCGCCAGCGAGGCGGTTATCGACCAGAAAATAGCGTGGGCGAAAGCGATGCCAGTACGGCTAATGACCAGCACGGTAAAGTTCCATGCCAGGAAGGAGAGCACATGGCTGGCAATAAACAAAACAAACAGGCAAATGAGTAGCTTACGCCGCTCCATTTGACTGGTAAGAAGCATAAAAGGCAGCGACATGACGGCAACTACCCAGGCGTAAATGGTTAGCATGATGCCGACCTGCGCGGTTTGCATATGAAAGCTTTCAGCAATGTCTGACAGCAAACCAACCGGCACAAATTCTGTGGTATTGAAAATAAAAGCGGCAATAGCAAGCGTAACTACCCGTAGCCACGCGACCTTGCGGGAAACTGGATTGATAGTCATAAAAATATTTCGGGTTAGTTGCGAGAAGGTGAGGCCGCGATCTTAAAACGTTTACTGGCGAAAAGACAATCATTTTGTGACCTGCTTCTCATTTACTTCGCAGGCCGTTTCGTCTTCAGTCGACGCTCGCCAGTTGGGCGTTAAGTAACTCGATAAAGGCCTCAAGCTGGCGCGTCATTGCCCCGCGCCGCCACATTAGCCATGTGCTAAGCCAGCGCCACTTCTCCGCCAACGGCCAGGCCTCAACCTGATGATGTCCTGGCATACTGTTGAGCATACTTGCTGGCATCAGCGCAATACCTGCGCCGGCAATTACGCATGCCAACATTCCATGATATGACTCCATTTCGTGAATCGTACCTGGAGTCGCGCCATCGGCATGAAACCAGTTTTCGAAATGCCGTCGGTAAGAACAGTTGGCGCGAAAAGCATAGATGTTACAACCATTCACCTCGCTGGCCCGCGAAACGACGGAATGGCCGTGTGGTGCGACGATCATCATCTCTTCCTGGTAAACCGGTATACCTTCCAGCCCCGGATGCATTAGCGGGCCATCAATAAAGGCGGCGTTCAGCTTTCCTTCGAGCACGCCATCCAGCATGGCGCCGGAAGGACCGGTCGTTAACGCGAACTGAATTTTAGGGTAACGCTGGTTATAACCCGCCAGCAGCGCGGGGATACGTACGGCGGCAGTACTTTCTAACGCGCCGAGTGAAAACAGTCCTTGCGGTTCCTCTCCGGCAACCACCATGCGGGCTTCATCGACCAGCGCCAGGATCTGCTGGCTGTAACGTAAAAAGTTATGCCCGGCTGGTGACAGCCTGAGTCGCTGGTTTTCGCGAATAAACAGAGAGACGCCCAGGTCGGCTTCAAGCTGGCGGATACGCGTGGTCAGGTTGGACGGAACGCGGTGTACTTTTGCCGCCGCCTGCGTAATGCTGCCCGTCAGAGCGACAGCGTTAAACATTTCCAGTTGCGTCAGGTCCATGGTTTTCTCAATTCGTGAATAGTCTGGTTAATATTATTCATTTTTCAGAAAGGGTAAAGGGCGTCATGATGGTACAACTCCCCTGATAACGAGAGAAAGAACATGACCATGATGACTGCAACACAGGCGTTATCCGTGAATCCTGCGACCGGCCAGACGCTGGCGGCAATGCCCTGGGCTAACGCGCAAGAGATTGAACATGCGCTGAGTCTGGCGGCGAGCGGTTTCAAAAAGTGGAAAATGACATCGGTAGCGCAACGGGCGCAAACATTACGCGATATTGGTCAGGCGCTTCGCGCTCATGCAGAAGAGATGGCGCAATGTATTACGCGTGAAATGGGTAAACCCATAAAGCAGGCGCGTGCGGAAGTGACGAAATCCGCCGCGTTATGCGACTGGTATGCGGAACATGGCCCGGCAATGCTGAATCCTGAGCCTACGCTGGTAGAAAATCAGCAGGCGGTGATTGAATACCGTCCGCTAGGCGTCATCCTGGCGATAATGCCGTGGAATTTTCCTTTATGGCAGGTGTTACGCGGGGCAGTGCCGATACTGTTGGCGGGGAATAGCTACTTGTTAAAACATGCGCCCAATGTCACGGGTTGCGCGCAGATGATAGCCCGAATCTTGACGGAAGCCGGTACTCCAGCTGGCGTCTATGGATGGGTGAACGCCAATAATGAGGGCGTGAGTCAGATGATTAACGATCCGCGAATCGCGGCGGTGACGGTGACCGGTAGCGTGCGCGCCGGCGCGGCGATTGGCGCTCAGGCTGGGGCGGCGCTGAAAAAGTGCGTACTGGAACTGGGTGGCTCGGATCCGTTTATTGTACTCAATGATGCCGATCTCGAGCTGGCGGTAAAAGCCGCAGTTGCCGGACGCTATCAAAACACCGGACAAGTCTGCGCCGCCGCCAAACGTTTTATTGTCGAAGAGGGCATTGCGCAGGCGTTTACCGATCGTTTTGTGGCGGCTGCCGCAGCATTAAAGATGGGTGATCCTCTGGTTGAAGAGAATGACCTGGGACCGATGGCGCGCTTTGATTTGCGTGATGAACTCCATCAACAGGTGCAGGCTTCCGTCGCCGAAGGCGCACGGCTACTGTTGGGCGGCGAGAAAATCGCCGGGGAGGGCAACTATTATGCCGCGACCGTTCTGGCGGATGTCACACCTGACATGACGGCATTTCGTCAGGAACTTTTTGGGCCTGTTGCCGCCATTACCGTTGCAAAAGATGCGGCGCACGCTCTCGCGCTGGCGAATGACAGTGAGTTTGGCCTGTCGGCGACGATCTTTACCGCCGACGATACGCTGGCCGCAGAGATGGCGGCGTGTCTTGAGTGCGGCGGGGTATTCATTAATGGGTACAGCGCCAGTGATGCGCGTGTGGCATTCGGCGGGGTGAAGAAAAGCGGCTTCGGTCGCGAGCTTTCGCACTTTGGTTTACACGAATTTTGTAATGTGCAGACCGTCTGGAAGAACCGCGTCTAATCGCCCTGACGTCGCGTGGCGCCCTCTGCTATACTCGCAGGCCTTTTCAGACCTGCGAGCAAGGAGCATGTTGTGGCCAGGGCCATGGATAATGCAATTTTAGAGACGATTTTACAGCGCGTTCGCCCCCTCATTGGCCAGGGCAAAGTCGCTGACTATATTCCGGCATTAGCGTCCGTCGAAGGTTCAAAGCTGGGGATAGCGATTTGTACCGTGGACGGGCAGCATTATCAGGCGGGCGATGCGCACGAACGCTTCTCTATTCAGTCTATTTCGAAAGTGCTTAGTCTGGTGGTGGCGATGCGTCATTATCCGGAAGAGGAGATCTGGCAGCGCGTCGGAAAAGATCCTTCCGGCTCGCCGTTCAATTCGTTGGTTCAGTTAGAGATGGAACAAGGCATTCCGCGTAATCCATTTATTAATGCGGGCGCGCTGGTGGTATGCGACATGTTGCAAGGGCGGCTTAGCGCGCCGCGTCAGCGGATGCTGGAAGTTGTGCGCGCGCTTTGCGGCGTATCGGATATTACGTATGACGCTACGGTCGCGCGCTCTGAATTTGAGCATTCCGCCCGTAACGCCGCGATTGCCTGGCTGATGAAATCATTCGGTAATTTTCATCATGATGTGCCTACCGTGTTGCAAAATTACTTCCACTACTGCGCGTTGAAAATGAGCTGCATGGAACTGGCGAGGACGTTTGTCTTTCTGGCGAATCAGGGCGAGGCGTTTCATCTCGACGAGCCGGTAGTTACCCCCATGCAGGCCCGGCAGATTAATGCGCTAATGGCGACCAGCGGTATGTATCAGAATGCCGGAGAGTTTGCCTGGCGGGTGGGATTGCCCGCTAAATCCGGTGTGGGCGGCGGTATTGTCGCCATTGTGCCGCATGAAATGGCGATTGCCGTCTGGAGTCCGGAGCTGGATCCTGCGGGAAACTCTCTGGCAGGTATCGCCGCGCTTGAACAATTAACACAAACGTTAGGACGTTCGGTATACTGATGAATGCGCTTGAACCGCTCTTTGCCCGCCTGGCGCGATCGACATTTCGTTCGCGTTTTCGTCTCGGGATAAAAGAAAGACAATATTGCTGGGATAAAGGCGCGGAGGTAATTGATAAACACGCCGCCGATTTTATCGCCCAGCGACTGGCGCCAGCGCACCCGGCGAATGATGGTAAGCAAACGCCGATGCGGGGCCATCCGGTATTTATCGCGCAACATGCGACGGCAACCTGCTGTCGCGGGTGCCTGGCGAAGTGGCACCAGATACCTCAGGGAGAACCGCTGAGCGAAGCGCAGCAACAGTATATTGTCAGCGTTATCCATTACTGGCTGGTCATACAAATGAATCAGCGGTAGGGCAGCGCGTCGTTGCTGACGCTTTCCCCGATAAATCACCCTATACCACTGATAGCAGCCGTTGACCATCATATATCTCATGCGCTGAAGCGTCTTTTTAGTTACAACATACATTCAGTTGTTTTTCTTCAACGCCTGTCAGCACCGTGCAAAAAAAAGTTCAGCCGAGCAGGGGATCCGTGTATCACCAGAAGCTTGCAACCTTGATCTGGATCACGTTTAATGACAGTGCTTTTTCACCTGCTGAAGATAATCATGATCGTTAGACCGCAACAGCACTGGATTCGCCTGATATTTGTCTGGCATGGTTCCGTGTTATCTAAAATCTTTTCACGACTACTCCTTAACTTTCTTCTTTCTATCGCCGTTATTATCATGCTGCCCTGGTACACAATGCTGGGTATTAAGTTTACCCTTGCGCCGTTTAGCATACTGGGCGTGTGGACATGAACGATTATAAAAACATCCTTCTATAAAATTACCCCGAAAAGGGAGTAGTGCAATTAAGAATATCGTATTTGTTTGTAACGGCATGACTCAAAATATCAACATTTAGAGTTTCAGTATTGTTGTTGTCCCTTGATTTGTTTTTGTATTTATTACCGCTGGTAAATAGTTAATCTTATGAATAGTGATACACAAATGGCCGTTTGCGCTATGTGATAATTAACTATGGTAAAAATACACGAAGCGAAGAAGTGCTATTTCCGCAGTACTGATATTTTCATAACGCTAATTTAAAAATAAATGTAAACGTAACAAATTATACACAAAAATAAGAAGGGCTGGGCCTCAACTGACTTGATTATGATTCCGTCTTAACGAATGTCAGCCGAGTGTTCAGTGCCATTCTCGCCCTGGCATCCCCGACCGTAAGCCAGTTCTCTACGGGTAACCCCCTTGTTATTACAGCAGAAAACAGGGCATATCATTGATGTAGCCATGCTTAACTTGCATTTTAACATCACTAATACATAGCAAGCTAATATTACACTTTGAAACTTAACGCACGGTAATTGTTAGTGATATTGTCCTGGACAGTTCCGCGAGCAGGTTTTGCGGAAAGTCCAAAAATAAGACAAATAAGGCATATAAAATGAAAAAAGTAGTGGTGTTATCTGCGGTAGCCGCAGCCGTGATGATGGCTGGAGCCGCCAACGCAGCAGAAATCTATAACAAGGATGGCAATAAACTGGATTTGTATGGCAAGGTTGACGGCCTGCATTATTTTTCCAGTAATCATAGTACGGATGGCGATCAATCTTATATCCGTATGGGTATTAAAGGCGAGACTCAAATTACCGATCAACTAACCGGTTTTGGACAGTGGGAGTATCAGGTCAACGCCAATCGTCCGGAAGATGGTGACTCCAGCGGTTCCCCGCAAAGCTGGACGCGTCTCGGTTTTGCTGGTTTGTCATTTGCCGATATGGGGTCTGTTGATTATGGTCGTAACTATGGCGTGTTATACGACATTGGTTCATGGACTGACGTACTGCCTGAATTTGGTAATGATTCGTATGAAGCTTCCGATAATTTTATGACCGGACGCGCGAATGGCGTTCTGACTTATCGCAATAATGATTTCTTTGGTCTGGTTGATGGTCTGAATATTGCCTTGCAGTATCAGGGTAAAAATGACGGCCTGTCGAAAGAAGGCGATCCTTTAAGTAATAATGCCAGAAAAAGTATCGCGTACCAGAATGGCGATGGTTTCGGGGCATCAGCGACATATGATTTGGGCATGGGGGTGAGCCTGGGGGCAGCCTATACCAGTTCCAAACGCACGCTTGATCAGATGACGCAAGATAAATACGACAATGGCGACCGCGCTGAAGCCTGGACTGGCGGCGTGAAGTATGATGCCAATAATATTTACCTGGCGGCAAACTATACCCGTACTTATGATATGACCTATATGGGCGATACATTGGGCGGCTTTGCACATAAAACCGATAACTGGGAAATGGTAGGGCAATATCAATTTGATAATGGCTTACGCCCGTCACTGGCGTTCCTGCAATCCAGAGCCAATGATGTTAATGGACTGGGTTCGTTCGACCTTGTGAAATATATTGATGTGGGTTCCTATTACTACTTCAATAAAAATATGTCCGCGTATGTTGACTACAAAATCAATCTGCTAAAAGATGGCAACCCATCGAATCCTAATACAGACAACACCGTGGCGCTCGGCTTAGTCTACGAGTTTTGATAAAACTTGCTGATTAAGACAGTTTAGGGATACCCTCCTTTTCCCAAAACTGGGTCACTGCTTAACCTTTATTATTGTTAATTTATTCTTTTATTATTTCAGGACGCTTCTGGCGTCCTTTTTTATTGACTATTCGTTGGCTATTCGACTTCGATTTCCCGAATGCGCATTCTGCTACTGTCATCTATCTGCACTTTACCTGAATGACAAAAGGGGCAACAGAGTGTGGATGTTTGAGAGGTGAAGGGTTGATTGCAGGACAGACACCAACCTTGCGCCGGTGCGATAGTAATGTGGAAACGCGCATTGTCAGCAAGGGTATGACGAGCGGCGACGTCCAGGCCAAAATGCAGCGCCGGCACCTCAACACAGGCCATAACGCCAATCTCCAGCCAGACTTGCTTTACCTTGCTGAACTGGTGATTTACTGCCTGTTCCTCCAGCAATTCGATAATATTTTGCGCCAGGGCTAATTCATGCATGGGCCAGCTCCTTCATTCAACAATATTTACGGCGACACAAGGATCAATTACCTGTAACTGTTGCGCCCACAATGAGAGTGGAATAGTGGCCAGTTCGCGAGCAATGACGCCGTCAGATTGGGCGTGACGTGTGGTAGGCGAGATAATACGGTAATCAAGAATATTGCCTGACGTCGTCAGTCTGGCCTGATGAACTAACCATCCTCGCGCGGTTTCCACTACCGCTATTTTCCATTCGCCATCATCAAAACGATTCCAGCGCAGGGTAGGAAGGGCGCTCAAACTTCGGGCGAGCGTAACGCAGCGGGCCAGCAGACGTAGCGCAGTCGTTTTTCCGCTAAGACAACAGGCTGACAGCAGCGGATATTCGATAGCCAGAGGCGAGACATCCAGGGGACCATGGGTTATTAACGTATGGTCCGGGGACGACGCCATCGGTAGTGTAGGTGTAATGATATTCTGTACTGCCGCCAGCCAGCGGGCGGTTTCAGAACGCTCTTGCAAAAACCAGGCTTCCCAGCCCTTTACGCCACCGGCAAGCCAAGTCTGAGGATCATCGTCAAAAAAGATTGTGCTTGCCAGCGGGGATAACTCTCCGCGACGTAACAACGCCCATTCTTCAGCGGTTGCCTGTCGGTGGCTAAACAGGGGGAGCCAGTCGGTCAACGCGCGACGGAGCGTTTCTCGCGCCAGCTCTTGTTGTGCGGCCTGCATATCTGGCTTCTCTTCAGGAAACAACAGTAAAGCCGCCGCTGCGCTGTGCGCCTGAGCGCACAACGTAAACAAACGTGAAATAAGCGTTTTTGCGTATACCGGCGTTGCGCCCTGTAGCAAACGACCGATCGGCGCCTCCTGCCAGATAATCCGTAGCGGGTGAGAATAGACGGTCAATCTTTGCACGAATTATTACCTTCATCGATCACCATAAACCCGGACTTACTGGTTTCGCAAACCGGACAGCACCAGTAATCAGGTAACTGGCTGAAGGGCACGCCGGGTGGAATTTGCCATACATCATCGCCCAGCGCAGGGTCGTAAACCCACCAACATACTTTGCACTCCATGCGCACCACCACTGGCTCATTTTCTGTGACCGGGTATTCTTTCAACCATTCCAACGTATTTTTTAGCCCCGCGTAGGCATCTTCGATATCATCGATGCCTGCAACGGCGATATCAGGAATGTCCGCTATCTCAATCATATCTTGCAGTAATGTATTCATATCATTGAAATAGTTGACCCGCCATACGCCGGGAAAATGCGTGCTTACAATCCGGCATTTACCATATCCGCGTGAAAAAATAGCGCTACAACCTTCGCCTAAAAAATGATCCAGATACTCGCGATCGGCATCGTTTACTGGCAACAGCGTTAAGTTAATGATATGCGGCTCTTTTACCGGCTGTTTTACGCGCTCGGCTATTTCATGCGCGATAAAGGCGCCATTCATCAATCCCGCCGGTTGCGGCGGCAATTCTGGCGTAATCGGCGGCTGCGGATGCGTCTGCCAGATGCTCTCTGGGATCGGGCCAATGATAATTTCATCGGCAACCCGTTGCTGATCAGCGTTATATTCACGCACACGCCAGACGCCCGTAAAAACCGTCTCCTGAATACGCTGTTCTTTTCCATCGGATAATAGTACCCGGGCGGAGATTTCACCTTCGCCGAGCAGTTGATCCAACAAACCGCTATTCTGTTGCTCAGTGGCATTCAGCTTATAGCTCAGGGGAAAGGGGAGCGTTGCCACCGGGTTATCCATATCGCGAATAAGCGTAGTCAGGATGTGTCTGGCAACACGAAGCTCAGCGGGCAGCGCCTGTTCCGGTAAAACCGGCGTCAGTGGGAGATTAATGCCGGCGGGGATAGGAAGAAAGTTAAAGTCTTCCTCTTCTGGCTGCGAGCCTGGCCCGGCAATATTAACGACTGGAATAGTTCTGGAATGATTCACGTGTGTTACCTTTCATTCTATTGCGTGATAACGGGAATATCCTGACGATAGCCCGGTGTGGTCAGCAATGCGGCCACCCGCTGAGAGTATTCTTGCCAGCTATATAATCCCGCCAGACTGCCGACAAAACGGTGCTGGCGAAAGAAAAGCAGCGCCGGATATTTCAGAATGCGATACTCCCGGGCGATCAGTTCACTCTGTTCGCTATCCGCAAATGCCGCGGTATAAGACGTCGCCGGAAATTGCTTGAGGATCTCCGGGATAATGACCCAACTGTCGGCGACTTCCGGATGTTTGTTGGGGTCGCTTTGCAGCAAAACCAGCAGAGTCAGATGCGCATTAATCAACGACGGGAGCGTTTGCGCATCGGTAACCAGAAAGCCTTTATCCGCCAGTGGACAAACAGGATTTTGGGGTGAGATAGTCATTTTTTTAAATGCTCCGGTAATTCAGGCGTGCGAGACAATAAATCGGCAAAACCGGTCAGCGGATCGCTTTGCGTGAGCATGGCCTGTTCCAGCGAGTCCAGCGCCGCCAGTACCTCAGCGGCTTCCGCTTCGTCCATTTCTCGTCGTGCTGCGCCGCCAAATGTCAGCAGCCATGCGCCTGCTAAGGGGGGAGCCACAAGCCGAATATCAACGTCGATAAGTTCGCCATGTCGGTCGCGGCATTTGGCGAACCACTGACCGGGTGAAATAACCTGCACAGGAACGCCGATACACATTATGATTTCTCTCTCTGTAGCACCCGAATATCGCCGACCCGGCAAGCGCTTTGCGCATCTGGCCGTTCATCTTCGTAGCGTTCCATACACAGGCTGTAATGATTGAGTCTTTCAGTGGGCAAGGCCGCTGAAGAAGCGGTGATACCCCATTGCGCCAGCACTTCCTGCGCGAGATAGACCGCAGGCATCAGTTGCGCCTTTACCTGCGGCGTAAGACTTCCACCATAGTCATCCAGACATTCCGGCTGCACGCCAATCAGCACAATCTCCGATAACTGGCCGCCGGTTAATTGCAGCAATGCCAGCACTTCAGAAAAACTGGTCTGATGTAAACTGAGTTTTTTCGCCGTCAGATAGGCGGGAACCTGTTCATCACGAAACATCGCCAGCGAACCTGGCGCCATACCAAAATCGATAGCATCCATGATTAACAGTTTTTCGGTCTGTTGCAGCCAGGGCAGCAGCGCCAGCCCCTGCGTACCGCCATCAACAACGTCAACTTTCTCGTTATCGGCATACTGTTCAAACAGCTTTTCCGCCGCTCTGACGCCAAACCCTTCATCTGCCCAAAGCAGGTTGCCAAGCCCTAAGATTGTTACTTCTGCCATTGTTATCACCTGAACCAGCGCCAGCCGCTTATCATGACGGAAATCACGCTTTGTCGGCTCATAATGTCTTCACGGATAGCGGTATAAACATGCGCAATGACGAAGGCGATAATGAACCACATGCCCAGCCGGTGCCAGAAATGCAGCGCGAGGCTATCGTTGCCAGTCAGGCGAATCATCCAGCCAAACCATTGATACGCCCAACTGTCTGTTCCAAGTCCTTCGCCATAGAGCGCAAAGCCGCTACACACCATCAGTACGGACATCCAGAAATAGAACATTACCGCCAGTCCCGCTACCGGATTATGTCCATAGTAACGATGGGCCTCTTTTTCGAGGAAAAAATACCAGCGGATTTCGCTGATAACGCCTTTGCGCCAGGCGCGGCGCCAGAACGGAACCAGAAACATCTCCCTGGCGTACTCATTGCCGACACATGCCCAGTAAATACGAAACAGCAGCGCGACAGTAAAAATATACGCCGTGGTAAAATGGATCAGTCGTATCCAGCCCATCCAAAACATAAAGGTCGCTTCACCTTGAATCGATGGCAGGGGGCGGCCAATGAAATATCCTGTAACAGCCAGGACGACAATGGATAACGCCGTGATCCAGTGCCATAAACGGACCGGCGCTTCATAGATATAGTACCCCTGGCTGGTTATTTCTTTGAGATGCATTGAGACCTCCGAATCGTCGTCATCGTACCTGAACCCTGACCAGCTCCCCTCCATGATTATCAATAACATGGGTGGAGCAGGCCAGGCAGGGATCGAAGCTGTGCAGAGTACGTAAAATCTCCAATGGTTGATCGGGAACGGCGAGTTTAGTCCCCATTAACGCCGCTTCGTACGCGCCAATTTGACCTTTATCGTCACGTGGCCCGGCATTCCAGGTTGTCGGTACCACACACTGATAGCTGTCGATTTTCTGATTTTCAATTTTTATCCAGTGCCCCAGCGCGCCGCGCGGCGCCTCGCTGAAACCAACGCCTTTTGCCGATGTAGGCCAGGTATCGGGTTCCCAGAGCGTGACGTTTGCCGTCGCCGTATCGCCGGACTTGAGGTTACGCATCAGACGATCGAAGAAATATTGCAGCGTATTGCCTGCCCATACGGATTCCAGCGCACGCGCGGCAGTACGCCCTAATGTAGAAAAGAGCGCTTCTTTAGGCAGCTTTAATACACTAAGCAGTTGATCCACGGGTTCTTTAAATTCCGGTTTATTTTGATGATATCCAATCAGATAACGCGCCAGCGGACCTACCTCCATCGCATGTCCCTTCCAGCGCGGCGATTTAATCCATGAATATTTAGCGGACTCATCCACCTGTTCGATAAAGGTTTTTGTGCCTTTATAGTGTTCGCCCATGACCAGTTGCGGTTCGGTCAGACCATCCCACGGATGCAGGCCCTTATCGTTATTGCCGTTACCATAGGTATACCAGGAGTGAGTGACAAACTCCTGAATCTCATCGGGGGCGGTTAAATCGACAGGGTGAATTTCGTCGAAACGACCGTTAATGATAGCCCCACGCGGAAGCAGAAGATTACTGGCGGAATAATCGTTAGGGTTATCCGGAAACTCGCCATAAGCCAGCAGGTTCATGCTCGATAACCCGCCGCCGATTTTTGCCCAGTCTTTGTAATAACTGGCAATCAGCAAGACGTCCGGAAGATAAACCTGTTCGCAGAACTGGCGAGCTTTTTGGATGATGGAACTGACAAGGTTCAGGCGTTCCATATTCACTGCGCCGACCGCGCCCGTTTCGTCAAGGTTGATGGCGCAAGGAACGCCGCCCACCAGCCAGTTAGGATGCGGGTTTTTACCACCGAAAACGGTGTGAATTTTTACGATCTCTTTTTGAAAATCGAGCGCTTCGAGATAGTGGGCGACCGCCAGCAAATTGGCTTCCGGCGGAAGCTTCATCGCCGGATGTCCCCAGTAGCCATTACGGAAAGGGCCAAGTTGACCGGACTCGATAAACCGCTTCAGTCGATTTTGCAAATCGCGGAAATATCCCGGCGAGGATAGCGGCCATGCGGAAAGGCTTTGCGCGATGGCGGAGGTCTGATGCGGGTCGGCTTTCAGGGCGGCAACCACATCAACCCAGTCCAGCGCGTGCAGATGATAAAAATGCACCAGGTGATCGTGAACGTGTAGCGTAGCTTGCATCATATTACGGATACAGTTTGCGTTGTCCGGAATCGCGATTCCCAGCGCATTTTCTACGGCACGGATTGAGGTCAGAGCGTGTGTACCGGTGCAGACGCCGCAAATGCGTTCAACGAATGCCCAGGCGTCTCGCGGATCGCGACCTTTCAGGATAACCTCCAGGCCGCGCCACATGGTGCCGGTCGACACGGCGTTAGTAATAACATTATTACTGTCGATATTCACTTCGCAACGCATATGCCCTTCGATGCGAGTAACCGGATCGACCACAATTCGCCGTCCGCTATTGTCCAGCGTAAAACCCTGAGTCTGATAAGGATATGCCATAATTATTTTTTCTCTTCCGGAGCGTTTTCTGATGACGTGTTGTTTTTATTGCGGGCATGTTTTATGGCGCTCACTGTGGCGTGAGCGATGGCGGCAGCGCCCGCGACGCCGGCAACGCCCAGTCCGATTTTATCGGCGGTAGCCTCAATGCCGGTTTGCGGAATGCCCGTTGCCCGGCTGTAAAAAGAACCGTAATCCCAGAATCCATCTTCCGAACATCCGAGGCATCCATGACCTGACTGGATAGGAAAAGACACGCCATCATTCCAGCGAACGGTTGAACAGGCGTTATAGGTGGTCGGGCCTTTACAGCCCATCTTGTACAGGCAATATCCTTTTCTGGCGCCTTCGTCATCCCACGCTTCCACAAACTGACCGGCGTCGAAATGCGCGCGTCGGTAGCATTTGTCATGAATTCGCTGGCCATAAAACATTTTTGGTCGTCCAAGACGATCAAGGGGAGGGATGCGATCAAATGCCAGCATATAGGTGATAACGGCGGACATCACTTCAGGTATAGGCGGGCAGCCTGGCACTTTAATAATGGGTTTATCGGTAATTAATTTGTGAACCGGCGTGGCTTTAGTTGGGTTGGGACGGGCTGCCTGCACGCAGCCCCATGATGCGCAGGACCCCCAGGCGATAATCGCTTTAGCATCCGCGCTGACGCGTTTTAACTTCTCCAGGAACGGCTCGCCAGCCAGTATGCAAAACATCCCATCTTCATTCAGCGGCGCGTTACCTTCCACGGCAACGATATAATTTCCTTTGTACTCGCGCATCACATCCGCCAACGCCTGCTCGGCTTGTTGCCCTGCGGCGGCCATAATGGTGTCGTCATAATCCAGGGAAATGAGCGACAAAATGGCATCTTTTGCCAACGGGTGCGCAGAGCGAATGAAAGATTCGGTACAGCAGGTACATTCAAGACCATGCAGCCATATCACTGGCGTACGCGGTTTATTCTCCAGGGCATAAGCTATCTGAGGAATCATCGAACTGCTCAGGCCTAAAGACGTTGCGGTAAGGCTGCAAAACTTGAGGAAGCTACGCCTTGTCACGCCGTGTCTACGCATAACTTGATAAAATGTATCTTGTGTTTGCATAACGTTTATCCCAAACCACTATAGTTAGTGTGGGCATCATATGTTGCATTTCTTGTCTTTCTCAACGTGTTTTAGTAGCAATTATGTTTCTAATTCGTAACAACTGATTACATGTGTGCTACTCACATTACTCAAAAACATAAATTAATTTAATGTTATTGGTGATGTGGAGTAAATATAGCGTTGTGATGCTATCTCTTAATGTTGATAAGAAACCGTGTTTTTTATTTATAACATGATGGGATTTTTTTAAATGGTCACACGGATAACGCGTTTCATGTTAGTTCGCTGTGTTTAACTCTCCTTTAAACCCGTCAGTTAAATTTATTAGCTTGTAAAATAAGATCACAATTAATTACGTGCTGCATAACCATTGATAGGTTTAATTTAATATATTCATCCAATCCATTTTACAAACAAGGAGAGCATGATGAAAAAAAGTAAAGCAATGTTATTTATCGCTCCGGCGCTGTTTTCATACGCCCTGGCTGCACAGGCCTGCACACCCCTTGCTATTCAGGATAAACAAGGCGATATTTTTCATGGGCGTACGCTGGAATATATGCAGGATTTACCCTCATGGTTAACGTATTACCCGGCGGGAACACAGTTTGATAAAAAAACGCCGGATGGCAGCCAGGGGATAAGCTATCAGGCGAAGTATCCGATACTGGCCATTACTTCCACCATTACTAATGGCGATAGCAGAGACATACTTGAAGGCATGAATAGCGCGGGATTGTCATTTAGTGAAAACATGATCATGAATGCGCAGTTGCCGCCATTGCCCGCGAGTGTATATAAACAGGCAATTCCTGTCACCTCGTTGGGAGAATGGGCGCTGGCCCGTTTTGCTACTGTCGGCGAGGTAAAACAGGCAATAAAAGAGGGCAAATTCTGGTCACCGGAACTGCATCGGTTTGGCGGTCTGAAATACGCTTGCGCATATTATGAGCCGTTTCGATCGTCCGAAAAATATTACGGTTGATTATATGGGGAGTGAAGGGGAAGGCAACGCCACCCGCAAACCGGTCTCAGAATATACGGTCTGGACAACGCTGTCTGACTTAACGCACGGTGAGATGATGGTGCGAGGCTACAATGATATCAACTATAAAACCTGGTCTCTTTCTCAGTTTAAGAACGCGACAGCGCCCGTGTTCGAGAAAATCAACGTCAAAGGATAAATCGCTCGTCTCGGTTTAGTTTCCCCGGTAGGCTCGGCGAAGGTAATAGAGACTACCGGCGGTTGCTTCTCTTTATCATGCACGGTAATTAATTATCACGATCACCAGCGCCAGGATGGTATGCTAAATCCATTCAAAATCCCCTGGATATGGATTGGAGGGCGCATGGTTATACCTGAGGTCAGGCAGGAGAGGCTCTATCAGAAGATAGCCAACCTCATCATTAAGCTGATCAATGATAATATTTTTCCACCGGGAACTTTTTTACCGCCAGAACGCGAACTGGCAAAACAGCTTGGCGTGAGCCGCGCCTCCTTGCGAGAAGCCCTTATTGTACTGGAGATCTCAGGATGGATCGTGATTCAGTCCGGTAATGGGGTTATCGTTTCAGATAAAAAACACCTTGCCAGCGACTATACCATCGAAGAAATTCTCTCTACTCGCGAGCTGGTCGATAGCCATTGTGCGCGCTTAGCCGCACAAAACGATAACGTTGACGTCATCAACCAAATAGAGGCGATTTATCATCGTATGGATCAAGCCATTAACGATAATAACGTCCACGGCTTTTACTCGCTTGATAAAGAGTTTCACCTTGCGATCTCTGAGGCCAGCCGTAACCGGGTGTTGTTCGATATGTCCCGTATGTTATGGGAACAACGGATTAATATCCCTTATGCCGGGCTTGATGAGCAGTCTGGAGACAGAAATGTTTTACTTAATCTCAACAAACAACATAAAGCGATAGTGGATGCGATGCGCCAGTCTGATGCTGACAGCGCCTATGAGGGATCTCTGGAACATTTACGCTATGTGAGAAAGATTGTCGGCGGCTAAGTTTGTCGATGATTAACACCGCATGGCGGATATGCCATGCGGTGGAGCTTGCCGTAAATCAATGGAAAACAGCATTAATCTTTAAGTAGCGCTCCGGATAGCGATCAAGCTCTTTAACTGCATCAGGGATCTCATCAAGATTGACGACCTTACTGACAACATCTTGCGGATTAATCTCCAGCGTTGACAGCATGCGTAATGCCTCATCAAATTCACCGGCACTGGTGCGGGAACCGCGTAAATCCAGTTCTTTATAGGTGATCAGGTTCGTCGGCAGCGACGTTTCCTGTTTTGGCCATCCGGTAAACGAAATACGACCAGCAAACGATGCTAAATCAAGCGTATTTCGAATAGCGCTATTTGCGCCGGAGGCTTCTATCACGACCTGCGCCATGGTGCCGTGGGTGATATTTTTAATGGCGTCGATAACCTGATCGTCAGCGGCGTTCAGCACATAGGGAACGCCAAGCTTTTGCGCATAGCGTAACCTTTCTTCCACAATATCGATCAGAATAGGCGTTGCCTTGTAATAACGCGCGCTTAATGCCGCCATAAGACCAATGGCCCCCGCGCCGATGATGGCAACATACTCCCCGGCCTTAACGTTTGCCCGATGCAGCGCGTGCAGAGCGATGGTCAGCGGTTCTGCCAGCGGCGCCATTTCAGAAGGCACATTATCTGGTATTTTATGAATTAAATGTGCGGGATGAGTAACCACTTCCTGCATTGCGCCATCGACATGCACGCCAATGACGTTTAAATTTTCACAACAGTTAGTTCTGCCGACAGAGCAAGGGTAGCAGTGACCACAATAAATATAGGGGTCAACAATCACGCGGTCGCCTTTTTTAATATTGTCCGGCATTCCGGTGCCTTCCTGAAGAACAATTCCGGTCACTTCATGCCCAATAATTCTTGGGTAAGTAACCAGTGGGTTCGTTCCACGAAAAGCCCCGATATCCGATCCGCAAATGCCTGCAGCATCAACCTTAATTAATACTTCATTTTCTTTCTTATGGGGATAATCCACCCAGCGGGTTTCAACTTCACCAGGCTTATTAATGAACACAGCTTTGACTTTCATTGGCTTTGAATCCTTTACTTTTTACAAACACGAAGACCAACAGGCTTGAAACGATAGCGATAGCACCAGCCAGATAGAACGCATAGTCATATTTACCGCTAAATTGAACGATAAAACCGGTGACAAGCGGACCGATAATACCGGATATATTAGCCAGGCCATGCATGGCTCCGCCGACGCTCCCTACCTTATCTTTATGAACAACATCCTGAATAACCGCCCAATAAATTGGGCCTGTTAAATAGAGCAGGAAGAGTGAAACTGACATGAGCGTAATTGCGCTACCAATAGTGCTAACGGTACCGGAAACGGCAACACATACCGCCGCGCCTGCCAGACATACGCCCAGAATAAGTCGACGTGAGAGCAGGGCATTACCGGTAATCCGATAAATTACATCAGAACAGACGCCGCCGAGCACCATACCAATGGCGCCGATGACCCAGGGAATTACCGTGGCGATACTAATTTCTTTAATATCGAGATGTAACGAATGGTTCAGGTAACTTGGGAACCAGGTCAGGAAGAAAAAAAGAATATAGTTGT
Source organism: Salmonella sp. 741265116_PST (assembly GCF_046567715.1). Taxonomy (NCBI): domain Bacteria; kingdom Pseudomonadati; phylum Pseudomonadota; class Gammaproteobacteria; order Enterobacterales; family Enterobacteriaceae; genus Salmonella; species Salmonella sp. 741265116_PST. Next base: position 267,908 of record NZ_JBKFPH010000002.1, read on the forward strand.
AGCTGAAAAAAGCCAGAGTTGTCGCCCATACCATTGGTTGTTTCATGTAATAGCCGAGTGAAGGCGTAGCCCGGCCATCATCAGATAAAATAACGTCCTCATGATTTTCAAAATCAATGCGCTCTTCCGGCGCCAGGCGTTTACTCATTGTTGGCTTATCGCTAACGATAAAGTACCACAGTAGTACCCAGACCAGGCCAAATAAGAAAATAATGCCAAATGCGGGGCGCCAGCCTAAGGATAACGCCAGCAGGCCCACTATCGGCCCGGACACCGCGCCGCCGAGCGGGGAACCGGCGCTAAAAATTCCGATCGCCGTGGCAGACTCCTTTCGGGAAATCCAGTTATTGATGATTTTATTTCCGGCAGCGCTGACCGGTCCTTCAGCCATACCGAAAAGAACGCGCACGATAAGCATTGTCCACAATCCGGTGACCAAACCAGTTAAGCCACAAAATATAGACCATAGTAACGCTGCGATGAGAAAAACCGTTTTTGGCCCAACTTTATCGCTGGCCCAGCCACCAATAAAATTAAACAGGGCGTATCCGATAAAAAACGCGCTGAAGATCATCCCCATCTCCGCGGCGTTAAATCCTAACTCCTTTTCGATCAAGGGGGCAGTTATCGACAATGCTGAACGATCCATATAGTTGAGCATGTAAACTATAAATAGAAGAAAAACGATAAGCCATCCCATTGTTTTTCTTTTCATGATTAATCCTCTTATTGTGGTCTAGCGGCCTGACCACAATATTTTAAGGTTATTTTCAAATCACCTCTCTTGTGGTTAGAACGTGATCAATATAACAAAAATTTATCACAGAGGATTCCAGGTCATCGCAAGCGTGATGGATTAAATTCTTTAAAGTCAGTTAATTACTTGAAATTTAATCGGGACTATCGTTTTCCCCTAATCCGCGTCCCGGTAACGTTTGACATGCGGCGTTAACGGAAGGTGGAGCTGTCCAGCGAACGACTTTTACCGACGCTTCTGAGAAATAGAGCGTAAGAAGATGGTGGTGAATAAGGCCGTTCAACTGTGGTAATATTTTTTTACTTTGAAACCGGTTAATAAATGGAACGAGGCTTCCTTCAGCGGACTGGTTCATTGAATAGTGGTTCATATTAAGCACTATACCCTTAATACTTCAAGTTGCTTATGTGTTGGCTACGGATTACTCGGCCCATCCATGGGC